>DATBGF010000311.1:0-11046 GCA_036558145.1 Acidimicrobiales bacterium | reverse complement strand
GACGAGCTGCACGCGCTGCTGGGTGCCGTGGGACAGGGTGTCGAGCCGGTCCGTGGCCCGGGCCGCCAGGCCGAGGCGGTCGAGCCAGGCGTCGACCGTGTGCTCGACGTCCCGGCGGGCGCGGCCGGACAGGCGCCCCAGGTGCACCAGCTGGTCGCGGACCTGCATGCGGGCGTAGAGGCCCCGCTCCTCCGGCATGTACCCGAACCGCGCCCGCTCCGCCGGCCCGATGGGACGGCCCCGCCAGCGGACCTCACCGCCGTCCAGGGCCACCAGCCCGAACACCGCCCGCATGGCCGTGGTCTTGCCCGCGCCGTTGGGAACCCGGTCAGCCGCCCGGGCTGCGCCACGAAGGAGCAGCCGTCGAGCGCCACCAGCCCGCCGAATCGCTTGGTGGCGCCGTCGAAGATGAGCATGCCCGTCGGTCCTCACCCCGCAGCGTGACGCCGCCCGGCCGCGCGGCCCAGAGGCGAACGGCCCGATCTGCCGGATCACCGAACCCGTCGCTAGGGTGCGCCGATGCGTTTCGGGCTGGATGTCGCGCAACAACGGATGCCGTGGGACGAGATCGTCAGCCGGGTGCAGTTCGCCGAGGACCTCGGCTTCGACGGCGCCTGGGGCTTCGACCACTTCCAGCCGATGTACGGCGAAGGGCCGGGTGAGGTCTTCGAGGGCGTGACGACGCTGGCCGCGCTGGCGGGCGTGACGTCACGGATCCGCCTCGGCCTGCTGGTGACCGGGGTGACCTACCGCTACCCGTCGGTCCTCGCCGCCCAGGCGCTGACCGTGGACCACGCCTCGCACGGGCGCCTGGAGCTGTCGCTCGGCGCCGCCTGGTTCGACGAGGAGCACGCCAAGCTCGGCATCCCGTTCCCCGCCACCGGCGAGCGCTTCGACCTGCTGGAGGACACGCTCGAGATCGTGACCCGGCTGTACACCGGCGACGTCGTGTCCTACGACGGCAAGGTGGTGTCGCTCCGGGACGCCCAGCTGCGCCCCGTGCCCGTGCAGCAGCCGTTGCCGCCGATCTGGATCGGCGGCAACGGTCCCAAGCGGTCCCTCCCGCTGGTCGCCCGCTACGCCGATGTCTGGCACGCGTGGGGCACGCCCAACTCGCTGCGAGAGGCGAACGAGCGGGTCGACGAGCTGGCGACCAAGGCGGGACGGGACCCGTCCGCGATCCTGCGGGCCGCCTCGCTGTCCCTCGACGACCTCGACACCGCCCGCAAGCACGCGGGCAAGTGGCGCGACGCGGGCTATGGCTACCTGGTGTGCGGCTGGCCCGGCGCGGGCCGCGACCAGATCGAGCGCTTCGCCCGCGAGGTGATGCCCGAGTTCAGCTGAGGTCGAGATGCAGGGCCGTCAGGCCCCGCAGGATGTACGTGGGCACATAGGAGTAGTGGCGGTCGCCGGCCGGACCATGGTGCTCGTCCGAGATGCGGATGTCGCTCGTGCGGTCGAGCAGGCGCTCGACGCTCACCCGCCCCTCCAGGCGGGCCAGCGGGCCTCCGGGACAGCTGTGGACGCCGCGCCCGAACGCCAGCTGCTCGCGGGCGTTGCCCCGCTCGACGTCCAGGTCGCCGGGGTCGTCGAAGTGGCCCGGGTCGCGGTTGGCGGCGCCGTTGAGCACCATCACGGTCGAGCCCGCCGGGATCTCGACCCCGCCCACCGTCGTGGTGCGCCGGGCCAGGCGGAAGTCGCCCTTGACCGGTGACTCGATGCGCAGCGCCTCCTCCACGAAGTCGCCGATGAGCTCGGGCCGGTCGCGCAGGAGCTGCTGGAGCTCCGGGCGCTCGCCGATGAGCTGGAACGCGGTGCCGAGCAGCCGCACGGTCGTCTCCTGCCCGGCGGCGAAGACGTTGGCGGCGACTCGCACGACGTCGATGACCTCGGGCAGCGAGCCGTCCGGGAACGTTGTGGTGGCCAGAGCGGTGAGCACGTCGTCGCGGGGCTCGCGCCGGCGGTCCTCGATGTAGGCGCTGAAGCGGTCGTACAGCCACGACAGCGGGTTGCCCCGCATGGCGTCCTTGGTGCTGCCGACGGCGTGGTGGGCCCGGCGGGCCAGCGCCGCCCGGTACTCGTCGTGCTCCTCCTCGGGCACGCCGAGCAGGTCGGCCACGACCAGCATCGTGAACGGGCTGGCGAAGTCGGCGACGAGCTCGCACTCGCCCCGGTCGACGAACTCGTCGATCTGGCGGTCGGCCAGGCGCCAGATGAACTCCTCGTTCTCCTTGAGGCGCTTGGGGGTCAGCTGGCGCATGAGCAGGTGCCGGTGGTCCCGGTGCTTGGGCGGGTCCATCGTGGTGATCTGGTCGCTGAACGGCAGCTCGTCGCGGTGCGCCTCGATCAGGTCGCTGACGTCGTCGCCCTCGAGCGGCACCGGGAAGCCGGGGAACGGCCCGGTCACCGAGTTGCACGACGAGAACGAGTCGGGGTCGGTGTAGACCGAGCACGCCTCGGCGTAGCCGGTGACCATGTAGACCCCGTACTGGGACTCCTGGTGCACCGGGCACTGCTCGCGCAGCCAGTCGAAGTAGGGGTACGGGTTCTCGACCAGCTCGTTGCCCCGGAAGAAGTCGATGCCGTCGTAGTTCACGTCGGCGTCTCCGTCACGAACTCGGCGGTGCGCCGGTGGAACCGCCACGTCCCGCTGTCGCCGTCGTGGTGCAGCTGGTCGCGGTAGCGGCCAACGAGGGCGACGGACCAGCCCCGGTCGCCCATCGACAGGAAGATCACGTCGCTGGTGGCCGTGGCCTCTCCGTCGCTCCAGGTGTCGACGTGGGTGTTGACCACGAGGTGGCGCTGGGGCCGGCGGGGCTCCCAGCTGCCGAACGCGGCCCGCAGGGCGTCGTGGCCCTCGAAGGTGCCCAGGCCCGGGCTCTCGAACGTGCCGTCGGCGCAGAACGTGGCGACGACGTCGTCGGTCCGGCCGTCGTCCAGGGCGTGGGCGTAGGCCGCCAGCGAGGCGCGGACCCCGGCGACCACGTCCGCGTAGGTGGTCATCCGTCGAGCTCCATGATCGGCATCTCCAGCGGGTTGACGTTCACGTGCTCGAGGGCCGGCAACAGCTCGTCGTAGGGCCGGCCGGCGAGGAAGCGGTCGAGGGTGCGGTGGAAGTTCGAGATGTGGCCCTCCATCTGCTCGGACAGGCGCATGTACTCGAAGCTCCGGGCGTGCAGGCCCCGCTGCTGGCGGGGCAGGTTGGAGAAGTCCTGCGCGGGGATCGGCGGCCAGCGGGGGTCGTCGGACTCCCACGGCTCGGGCGGCGTGGGCCGGGGCCGCTCCTCGCCCTCGGGGAAGCGGGTCAGCGACCAGATCTCCATCAGCGTCTCCTCCGGCCCCAGCGGCCGGAAGCGGTAGGACGACGCGCTCGAGTACATGGGCAGCACGAACCAGTGCGGGAAGACGTAGCCCATCGGCTCGTTGAGGCCCCGCGCCTCCAGCTCGTTGAGGTCGGGCACGTCGCAGCCGGCGTCGCGGTGCCAGGCCGTGACCGCGTCGTTGTAGGTGCGGTGCCACGTCGCCATGCCCGCCTCGGCGTCCGCGGGGAGGTCGATGTCCCGCATCCCCTCGGCCACCTTCACGTCGTTGGCGTGGACCATGCCGCCCATGCCCTCGCTCATCATCCGCAGGTAGTGGATCTCGGCGTCGACCCAGGAGCGGGCGTCGAACGCCGCGCCGGGCCGGGTGTAGCGGCCCGGGATGCGGAGCTGGGGGTGGGTCTCCAGCACGTGGTACTGCTCGACGAACGCCTCCTCCGCCAGCTTCCAGTTGACGGGGAGGCGGGCCGCGTACCACCACTCGGTGCGCAGGGACTCGACCTTCCAGGCGTCGAGCACGGTGGCGACCGGCTCGATGCACCGGCGCAGCGGCGGGGCGTCGTCGGCCAGGTTGATCCAGGCGCAGCCGCCCCACACCTCGCAGCGCACCGGGGTGAGGTCGATGTCGCCGCCCTCCAGGTTGTGCTCGGAGAACGTCGAGCGGCGCGTCACGGCGGTGTTGTGGCCGTCGAGGCCGTAGCACCACCCGTGGAACGGGCAGGTGAACCCGTCCTCGCACGTCCCCCGGCCCTTGACGACCTGCACGCCCCGGTGGCGGCAGACGTTCTGGAACGCCCGCACCTCCCTGTCGTCGCCGCGCACCACGACGACCGACTGGTCCAGGATCTCGTACTCGACGAAGTCACGCGGCTGGGGGATCTCTTCGAGCCGGCAGGCCATCTGCCAGACGCGGGGCCACAGCAGCTCGGCTTCCAGGGCGTAGAAGTCCGGGTGGTAGTAGCGCTCCTTGCGCACCCGGTCCGGGAACTCCATCGCGTACGGCAGCATGCAATTCCCCCTCTCATTTTCGGAGTGCGGCGTTATCGCCAGACTATAGTACCGATCGGTACAAGATGAACGAGACTTCTGAGACCAGATCCGAGACCATCGATGTGCTGGTGGTGGGTGCGGGGATCACCGGCATCTACCAGCTCTACCGTGCCCGCGAGGCCGGGTTCTCGGCCCAGCTGGTCGAGGCCGGCGACGGCGTGGGCGGCACCTGGTACTGGAACCGCTACCCGGGCGCCCGCTTCGACTCCGAGAGCTACACGTACGGCTACCTGTTCTCGCCCGAGCTGTTCGACGAGTGGGAGTGGCAGGAGCACTTCGCCGAGCAGCCGGAGACCGAGCGCTACCTCAACCACGTGGTCGACCGCTTCGACCTGCGGCGCCACATCCGCTTCGGCGCCAAGGTCACGGCGGCCACGTTCGACGAGCCCACGGGCACCTGGACCGTCGCCACCGGCGACGGCCGCGAGGTCCGGGCCCGCTACCTGGTGGCCGCCACCGGCGTGCTGTCGGTGCCGTACTACCCCGACGTGCCCGGCCGCGAGGACTTCCGCGGCGAGTCGTACCACACCGGCCTGTGGCCCGCGACGCCCGTCGACTTCGCCGGCAAGCGGGTCGCCGTCATCGGCACCGGGTCGAGCGGCGTGCAGATCATCCCGGTCATCGCCGATCAGGTCGCCTCGCTCACCGTGTACCAGCGCACCGCCAACTGGTGCACCCCGCTCAACAACCGCCCGATCACGGCCGAGGAGCAGGCCGAGCTGCGGGCCGGCTTCGAGGCCATGCGCGAGATCCTGGACACCTCGCTCGCCGGGTTCCTGCACCAGCCCCACGATCGCGCCACGTTCGACGACTCCGAGGAGGAGCGCCGGGCGTTCTACGAGCGCATGTGGGCCAGCCCCGGCTTCAGCAAGCTGATCAGCCACTACACCGACATGCTGGTCGACCCGGCGGCCAACGCCGAGTGGTGCGAGTTCGTCGCCGCCAAGGTCCGCAGCATCGTCGAGGACCCCGACACCGCCGAGACTCTCATCCCCAAGGACCACCGCTTCGGCGAGAAGCGGCCGCCGTTCGTGGCCGGCTACTACGAGGCCTACAACCGGCCGAACGTGTCGCTGGTCGACCTGCACCGCACGCCGATCCTGCGGGTGACCGAGCGCGGCATCGAGACGGCCGAGGGCGCCCGCGACTTCGACATCATCGTCTGGGCCACGGGCTTCGACTTCGGCACCGGCGCCCTGCTCCGCATGGGCATCCGCGGCCGGGACGGTCTCGCGCTGGCCGACCACTGGGCCGATGGCCCGTGCACGTTCCTCGGCGTGCAGACGACCCGGTTCCCCAACTTCTTCTTCCCCGGAGGGCCCCACGCGGCCGCGGGCAACAACCCCCGCTACAACGGCGACCAGGTCGACTTCGTCACCGACACGCTCGTGTACCTGCGCGAGCACGGCTACGACACCATCGAGGTGGGCGACGACGCCGAGGAGCGCTGGACCCGGATGGTGGACGAGGGCGCGGCGACCGCCGTGTTCGGCGAGATCAGCTACTACTTCGGCAGCAACATCCCCGGGAAGCCCCGGCGCTACCTGCTCAACTCGGGCGGCCGGCCCAAGCTGTTCAAGGAGATCGCCCGGGTCCGCACCACCGACTACCGGGCGTTCCGGCTCACACGGTCGCGACCGGCGTCAGCGGCGACCCCACCGCTCCGGGCAGGCGCAACGGCGGAGCCGTGAGCAGGAAGCGGCTGCGCCCGTGCTCGCGCAGCCAGGTCGCCAGCTCGTGCAGGTACCACAGCTCCCCCAGCGGCACCCCCAGCCTGAACAGGCAGAGGTGGTGGATGGGAAGGAACGAGTGGCGGCTCGGGTCGCGGTCCTTGCCCAGCAGGCCCTCGACCGCGTAGTTGTCGGCGACCAGCGCCGAGATCTGCGACCCGGCGATCCAGTCGAGCAGGGCCTCGTCCTTGGCGTCGAGGTAGCTGCACGTCGTGAAGATCTTCCGGGGATCGGGGTTGCGGTCCCAGGCCAGGATCTCGGTGGCGAAGCCGGTGTGCAGCAGGAGCATGTCGCCCGGCTCGACCACCACGCCGTCGGCGTCCATGACCTCCCGGAGCGTCTTCAGGTCGACGCCCCGCCAGTCGTGGCCCAGGTGGTGGGCCAGGTCCACGAGCACGCCCCGGCCCTGGACCCCGTGGTAGGCCATGTGCTCCAGCCCGAGGTGGCGGGCGAAGCTGCGGTGCCGGCCGCCGTCGCCCGCGGCGTCGTCCTCAGGACCGACCAGGTCGGTCCCGGCCCGGTAGCCGTTGTAGTAGACGGCCTCCTCGACCCCGTCGCCGTCGGCGTCGAACTCGGCGCCCACGTGCGCCAGCGAGTCCCACTGGGTGGAGTACTGCAGCGAGAGGGTGACGTTGTCGTCGGCCCAGACGTCGACGTACTTCGGGTCCCCGAAGTCGGGCATCTCGGACATGTGGACGTTGTAGAAGGTGGCCGGGTTGCCGTCCATGTCCTCGGTGGGCGCCAGCATCGGCGGGTAGCGGCGCTGGTTGAGGGCGGTCCCGCCGGGAAAGTCGAGCGGCAGGCTCAGGCTGAAGCTGATGCCGGCCTGGACCTCGCGCACGCCCTCGAGGACCTTGGCCGGCGTGATCAGGTTGATGCGGCCGAGCTCGTCGTCGTCGCCCCAGTCGCCCCACGTCGAGCCGTCGGGGCGTTGCGTCCAGCGCTTCGTCATGGGCCCGAGCATTGCAGTGTACCGACCGGTTGGTCTAGTTTGCCCTGGAGGGGCCTCTAGGTCCGCGTCCAGTGCAGAGAAGGTCATTTCCGATGACAGAGAAGGACTTTATCGTCTCCGCTGACGGGCACCTGCTGGAGCCCATCGACCTGTTCAAGACGCGCCTCCCCGAGCACCTGCGCCACCTCGCCGTGTGGGAGGAGGAGTTCGAGATCGAGCCGCTCGTCGAGGGCGGCGCCACGGTCTTCCGCAAGCTCCACACCCCCGGGTTCGAGGGCTGGACGGTGTCGCGCTACCGCCAGACGAAGGGCCGCACGCCCGAGGGCGATCCCGAGATCATCCTCGAGGACATGGACGCCGACGGCGTCGATGCCCAGGTGCTGCACCCCAACCTGTCTCAGTTCGGGCTGTTCACCGACCACCACGAGATGTCGATCGCCCACGCCCGGGTCTACAACGACTACGTGATGGAGCGGTTCACGCCGTACTTCCACCGGCTCGCCCCCACCGCGCCCATCCCCCTCACCGACGTGGGCGACGCCGTCGCCGAGGTCGAGCGGGTGGCGGCCGGCGGGTTCCGGGGCGTGCTGCTGCCCGCCACCGCGCCGCGGCCGTACTACTCGCGGGACTTCGACCCGGTGTGGGCCGCCATCCAGGACGCGGGGATGAGCGTGTTCGTCCACACCCAGACCGGCGGCATCAAGGTGAACGACCCCGAGGCGCTGACGCTGCGGGTGATGATGGAGAACGCCCAGCAGGTCAACCAGCCCATGACCGAGAAGATGGCGGCCAAGCGGATGGTCACCCAGGCGGTCATGCAGCCGGTCGTGCCCCAGACGCTGATCTGCCAGCTGATCGGGGGCGGGGTGCCCGAGCGCTTCCCGGGCCTGCACTTCTCGCTCATCGAGTTCAACGCCCACTGGCTGGCGTCGCTGGTCGGCTCGATGGACAAGTGCTGGGTGACCGGCGTCGGCCAGGACGCCGACTGGTGGATCGGGGTGTGGGACGACGCCCGCCCCGACGACGACCAGCCCAACATGGCCCAGCTGTTCAAGCTGAACGAGAAGTGGCCGTACCCGCTGATGCCGTCCGAGTACGTGAAGCGCCAGTTCCACGTGTCGTTCCAGGACGACCCGGTCGCCATCGCCTGCCGCCACGTCACCGGCCTGTCCACGGTCGTGTGGGGCAACGACTACCCTCACGCCGAGGGCACGTTCGGCGGCAGCCGGGAGTTGCTGGCCGCCCAGATGGCGGGCGTCCCCGACGGCGACCGCAAGGCCATGGTCGGCGGGACGCTCGGCGGACTCCTGGGGCTCGCCCCGGTGGCAGCCTGAGCGAGCACCGCTTCGACGGGCGCGTCGCGGTCGTCACCGGCGCGGGGCGCGGCATCGGGCGCGCCTACGCGCGCCTGCTGGCCGAGCGCGGCGCGCGGGTGGTGGTCAACGACCTGGGCGGCTCGATCGAGGGCGAGGGCGCGGACGACACCCCTGCGGCCGAGACCGCAGCGGGGATCGTCGCCGCGGGCGGTGAGGCCGTGCCCGACGCCAGCGACGTGGCCAGCGAGGCCGGCGCCCAGGCCCTGGTGGGCGCGGCCGTCGAGCGGTTCGGACGCCTGGACGTGCTTGTCAACAACGCCGGGATCATGCGCTGGGCGCGGTTCCCCGATGTGGACCCGGACGACCTGGCGAGCCACCTCGCGGTCCACCTCACCGGGGCGTTCCTCACGACCCGGGCCGCGTGGCCCCACATGGTGGAGGCGGGCTACGGCCGCGTCGTCATGACCACGTCGTCGGGCATCTTTGGCCTCCCGGACAACGCCTGCTACGCCGCGGCCAAGGCCGGGGTCATCGGGCTCACGCGCAGCCTCACGCTGGCGGGGGCCCGCCACGGCATCAAGGTCAACCTGATCGCCCCGGCGGCCGTGACCCGGATGGCGGGCCGCGCCGCCGAAGAGATGGCGGCGCGCATGAAGCCCGAGCAGGTGGCGCCGCTGGTGGCCTATCTGGCCCACGAGGACTGCCCGGTCAGCGGCGAGATCTACGCCGCCGGTGCCGGGCGCTTCGCCCGGATCTTCGTCGCCACCACGGACGGCTACGTCCACGACACGCCGGAGCCGACCATCGAGGACATCGCCGACCACTGGCCCGCCATCAACGACGAGGCCGGCTACAGCGTCCCCTCCGACCTGACCGCGTGGTCCACCGACTTCCTCTCCCACCTGATCTGATGGACTTCTCGCTCACCGACACCGAGCAGGACCTGGTCGGGCTGTGCCGCGACTTCGCCCAGAAGGAGATCGCGGCCCGGGCGCCCCAGGCGTGGGACGAGGGCCGCTGCCCCACCGACCTGCTGCGGGAGATGGGCGCGCTGGGGTTGCTCGGGATGCTGATCCCCGAGGAGTGGGGCGGGATCGGCATGTCGACGGTCGGCTTCGTGGCCGCCATGGAGCAGATCGGCCTGGCCGACCAGTCGGTCGCCGCCGCCTGGCAGGCCCACGTCACGATCGGCTCGCTGCCGCTCCTCCTGTTCGGCGACGACGCCCAGCGCGACCGCTGGCTGCGGCCCCTGGCCGAGGGGCGGGCCCTGGGCGCGTTCGGGCTGACCGAGCCCGATGCCGGCTCCGACGCCCGCGGCATCCGCACCAAGGCCGAGCGCCAGGACGGCGGCTGGCTGATCAACGGGCGCAAGACGTTCATCTCCAACGCGGGCACCGACATGTCCTTCGGCGTGACGCTGCTGGCCCGCACCGAGGCCAACTACGCCACCTTCGTGGTCCCCAAGGACACGCCCGGCTTCACCATGGGCCCCAAGATGCGGGGCATCGGCTGGCGGGGCCTCGACACCCGCGAGCTGTTCCTCGACGACGTCTGGGTGCCCGACGAGCATCTGGTGGGCGACCCGGACCTCGGGCTCAGCCAGTTCCTGCGCACGCTCGAGGTCGGGCGCATCTCCATCGCGGCCCTGTCGCTCAGCCTGACGCAGGCCGTGCTCGACCTGGCCACGGAGTACGCCAAGCAGCGGGTGCAGTTCGGCCAGCCCATCGCCAAGTTCCAGGCCGTGCAGTTCAAGCTGGCCGACATCGCCACCGAGCTGGAGGCGGCCCGCTGGCTCACCTACCGGGCCGCGTCCCTGCGCGACGCCGGGCAGCCGTTCCAGAAGGAGGCGGCGATGGCCAAGCTCAAGGCCTCGCGCGTCGCCACCTGGGCCGCGTCGGAAGCGGTGCAGATCCACGGGGGCGTGGGCTACATGCTGAAGTCCCCGGTGGCCCGGTTCTACTGCGACTCGAAGGTGCTGGAGATCGGCGAGGGCACCAACGAGATCCAGCACCTGGTGATCGCCCGGGCGCTGGGCTGCTAGCTCACGCCTCCACCAGCCGGCGGATCGCCGCGGCGATCTCGTCCCGGCCCGGCAACCAGGCCCGCTCCAGCTCGGGCGCGTAGGGCGGCGGGGTCGCGGCCGCGCCGATCCGCTCGATGGGCGCGTCCAGGTCCCAGAACGCCTCGCGGGCCACGGTGGCCGCGATCTCGGCGCCGATGCCGAACGGGACCGCGGCCTCGTGCGCCACCAGCAGGCGGCTGGTGCGGTGCACCGAGTCGAGGATCGGCGCCATGTCGAGGGGCGCCACGGTCCGCAGGTCGATCACCTCGACGGACACGCCCTCGGCCGCCAGGACCTCGGCCGCCCCGAGCGCCTCGTGGACCATGCGGGACACGGACACGACGGTGGCGTCCGTCCCGGCGCGCACGATCGCGGAGCGGCCCAGGGGGACGATGTGGTCGGCCGGCGGCTGGGGGCCCTTCATGCCGTAGAGCAGCCGGTTCTCGATGAAGACCACCGGGTTCGGGTCCTGGATGGCGGCCCGGAGCAGGCCGTAGGTGTCGGCCGGGGTCGAAGGCATGACCACGCTCAGGCCGGGGATGTGGGCCAGCAGCGCCTCCAGGCTCTGGGAGTGCTGGCTGCCCGAGGAGCGGCCGGCGCCGAACTGGGTGCGCAC
>DATBGF010000310.1:0-3189 GCA_036558145.1 Acidimicrobiales bacterium | reverse complement strand
GATCGCCACGTCGAGCCCCGCCGCGCTGTCGGGTGCCGATGCCTGCGCCTCGGGCTGCGCGGCGTCGGCGGTGACGGCGTCCTCCACGATCCCCTGGGCGTCGATGGCGTCCCGTGCCCGCTCGACCAGCGGCCCGAGCACGGCCCCGGCCACCACCAGCCCGGCCACCACGGCCCCGACCCGGATCAGCCGGCCGCCTCCGGTCCACCCGGGCGACCGCCACCACGGCCAGTCCCGGGGCGTCGCGGCCGCGTGGCGCCGGAGCAGGTAGCCGGCGACGAACCAGGCCGCGACCAGCAGGATCAGCCGGACGGGGAACATGATCCCCGGCACGGCCAGGACGGGGAGGACGAACACGGCCTGCACGATCCGGTCGGCCACGCCCGGCTCGGTCCCCGGCTGCGCTCCCGCTGCGCTCGGCGGCCGGGGCGGCGCCGGCCACGGGCGCCTGCCGCTCGGCGACGTCCCGCCGGCGACGTCGACGTCCCCGACGCCGCTGCCCGCTCCGGCCGCGCCCGGTGCCGGCCCCGGCGCGCGCAGGCTGGCGTCGTAGCGGGCCCGCTGGGCCGGATCGCTCAGCACCTGGTAGGCGAGGGCCACCCGGCGGAACCGCTCCCCCGCCGCCGAGTCCTGCGGGTTGGCGTCCGGATGGTGGTCCCGGGCGCGGCGCCGGTACGCCTGGCGGATCTCGTCCGCCGTGGCGTAGTCACCTACGCCCAGCACCTCGTAGTGGGTCACTCCCCGATAGGAAACCTCATGGCGACGGGTACGCGCTCCCCCGGCGCGCCTCGCGCGCGGTCCAGAGCCCGAGGGCGATGGACAGGATCACGGTGATCCAGGCGGCGAGGCCGGGCTGCTCGCCGACGTAGGGGTTCGTCACCGGCGAGGTGAACGGCGTGGCGTGGTAGAGGGTGAAGCCCACGGCCACCGCCAGTCCCGTCCAGGCCGTCAGCGCACGGGCCCAGGGCCGGTGCCCGCGGAGGCCGGCGATGGCCGTCATCGTGGCGACGAGGAGCACGAGGCCGCCGACGGGCCCGACGTAGCCCTCGGCGTCGGTGTGGGACGGGGTGAGCCCGTGGACCACCTGGGCCACGAGCAGGGCCCAGGCGGAGAGCTCGAGCCGGCGGTCGCTCATGCGTAGGCCTCCGCTTGTTGCCGGTACATCCGGGCGTAGTGGCCGTCGAGGGCCATCAGCTCCTGGTGGCTGCCGTGCTCCACGATCCGTCCGCCGGCGACGACCGCGATGGTGTCGGCCATCCGCACCGTGGAGAACCGGTGGGAGATCAGCACCGTGACGGCCCCTCGTCCCCCCGCGCCATCGCCGGCGACGACCTGCTGGATCGTCTCGAAGAGCCTCTGCTCGGCCTCGGGGTCGAGCGCGGCGGTCGGCTCGTCGAGGATCGTGCACAGCGGCGCCTCCGGCATCAGGCTGCGGGCGACGGCGAGGCGCTGCCACTGCCCGCCGGACAGCTCGGCACCGTCGGCGTAGGTCTTGCCGACGTGGGCGTCGAGACCGCCGGGGAGCCGGCCCACGACCGACCGGGCCTGGGCCCGGTCCACGGCCCGGTCGACCCGGATGTCGTCGTCGAGGAGCCGCGGGTCGCCCGCGCCCACCGATGTGCGCACGGTGGCCTCGAGGCGCAGGAAGTCCTGGAACGCCCCGCTGAGGCGCTGCCGCCACGACGCGATGTCGATGTCCACGAGGTCGACGCCGTCGATGGTGACGGCTCCCGCGGTCGGCCGGTACATGCCGGCGAGCAGCTTGACCAAGGTGCTCTTGCCGGCGCCGTTGTCGCCGACGATGGCGACGGTCGATCCGGCCGGCAGGTGGAGGTCGATGTCGCTGAGGACCGGCACGTCGGTGCCCGGGTAGGTGAACGACACGTGCCGGAAGGTGATGCCGTCGCGCAGCCGGTCGGGGGCGGCGGCCGTGCTCTGGTAGGCGGCGACGTGCTCGGCGTGGAGGTCCTCCAGCCAGAGGTAGCGGTCCGCGGTGCGCAGGGCCGCCGTGGCCTCGCGGGCCGCGTTCGCCGTCATGGCCACGTTCGCCCGGATCAGCAGGGCGAGCTGGGACACGAGCACGATGTCGCCGACGCTGGCCCGCCCGTCGATGGCTAGGTAGGCGGTGATCAGCAAGGCCCCGACGTAGCCCAGGGTCAGGGCCAGCCAGCCGATCGAGGCCAGCACCGCCCCGCGGACCGCGCCCCGCAGCTCGATGTCGGACACCTCCCGCCACAGCTGGTCGGAGCGGTCGTCGAGCCGGTCGGCGGCGCCGAAGACCCGGAGCTCCATCGCCGGCCCCGGCGAGAGGAACAGCTGGTGGATCTGGGTGGCGGCCCGCTGGCGCTCGGCGGCGACGGCTCTGGCCCGGTCGACGTACCGCTCCGAGCGGGGCACGAGGACGGCCGTGGGCACGGCGAAGAGCGGGGTCAGCAGGAGGACGGGGTGCACCAGCCAGAGGAGCCACAGCGACGAGACGATGCTGATCCCCAGCGATGCGGTGCGGGTGAGCGTGAAGACCGCCCGCATGAGCGAGGGGCCGCCGGTGCGCACGAGGGCCAGCTGGTCGAGGTACTCCGGGCGTTCGAGGTGCTCGATGCCGGGGATCGACGCGGTGAGGTCGAGCGAGTTGCGGTCGATGAGCAGGCCGACCTCGTTGGCCACGACGTGCTCGGTGTCGCTCATCGCCCGGTCGGCGGACCCCAGGAGCCCGGCGCCGATCCCGCCGACCACCGCCGCCACGACCGCGAACGTCCACCGCTGCTCGATCGCCGCGTCCACGATCCACTTCAGCGCGAGGCTCTGCACCGCCCCGGCCACGGCGCTGAGCACCAGGGTGACCGCGATCAGCACGACCATGCGCCGGTCGGCGACCCCGACGACGCGGGCGAAGAGGCCGAGCCGGCGCCGGGTGGTCGCCGCGCTGACGAGGTCGGTGTCGCTCACGCGACCGCTCCCGCCGGGTCGTCATCCCGGAACCGCTGCGCCTGGAGGCCGTAGAGGCGGGCATACAGGCCTCCCCGGACCAGCAGGTCGGCGTGGGCACCGTCCTCGACGATGCGCCCGCCGGCGAGCACGACGATCCGATCCGCCCGGCGCACCGTCGAGAAGCGGTGGGACACGACGATCGCCGTACAGCCCGCGGCGTGGCCGAGGAGCTGGTCGAACAGCGCCACCTCGGCCCCGACG
>DATBGF010000309.1:0-4190 GCA_036558145.1 Acidimicrobiales bacterium | reverse complement strand
TCACCGATGCGGGTGGCGGCGCTCCTCGCGCTCAGCTCGCTCGCCCCGGACACCAGCGGGCCGAGGTCGGGTAGCGGCTCGTCGAGCTCCGTGCCGGGTACGACGGTGGGCGTGCGCCACGCGGCCGCGAACGCGGCCGGGGCGGCCATGGCGGCGGCGGTGACCGCGGCGGTGGCCGGCGAGCGCTGACCCCCTCCCGGGCTCGGCACGGTGAAACCGGGCACGGTGCTAGTCAAGCGCCGGAAAGCGCCCGAGACGAGCCCGGCCGGCAGCGCGGAAGCGGTCAAGGCGCCCCTGACCGTCCCGGCCCCGGGGTGTGCCAGTCGGGCCATGGCCGGTCCCGCGAGCTGCACGATCCGGGCGTCGTCGAGGGTCTTGACCCGGACTTCGGCCTTGGCGCCTAGCTCCCAGGCAAGCCTGGCCCGGCCCAGGGTACGGTTGACCGCCCGCAGCCCGGCCGCGTGTTTCCAGGCCGCGGCCATCAGCGCCTCCTGGTCGGCCCGAACGACCTCGGCTCCGAGCCCGGCCACGGCCCGGTGGGGCGGCTCGGTGTTGAGCTGGCCGAACCAGACCGGCGGGACGTCCTCGGCCGGGACCGTGCGCCGACCGGCTTGGGGGGCGGCGTAGGCGGGCGGCCCGACGACCGGGTCATGGGTCAGCGCGTCGTACGGCTCGGGCCACGGGGCGCGGTTGAGGCGACGGTTCACTGTCTGGCGCAGGCCGGTCTTCATGGCCTGGCGGTGTGCGTCGGGCCAAGGCCTCGGCCCGCCGGTCGGGGAGAGCAGTCCGCCCTCGAAGGTGAGCACCAGGCCGGCCGCCGTGGGCAGGCCCCCGCCCGGGTCGCTCACGTCGAGGTCGCGGCGCCCGACGCTGCCTGGTAGCTCCCGGGGCCGCAGGCGCTTGACCAGCGACTCGAAGTCCCCGCCGGGTCCGGTCGAGAAGCGCCACGAGTAATAGACAGGCAGCACGACCTCGGCCCCCGACGGCACGGTCCAGGCCGGCCCGGAGTCGGTGACCGTCTGGCCCAGCCCCGCCTGGCGGCCGGCGGCGAACGTCGGCACGACGCAGGCCAGCCACGACGTACCGGGCGGCAGGCGGCGCGGGCACAGCAGCCGTGACCTGAACGTCTCGGGCGCCTCCTCGAGGGCGGCCGGAACGCCCTCGGCCAGGGCGTGGTCGGCGTGGACGTGGGCCCAGGCCCAGCAGTGGGCCAGGTCGGGTAGCTCGCGCTCGGCGTCGTCCACGTGCAGCGCGGGCAGGCGTCCGGCCTCGCCGGCCGGCGCCAGCCAGACGCCGTCGCGATCCTCGACCACGACCAGAGCCAGCCAGGGTTGTAGCAGCCCGTCCCCGGGCGAGGCAGGCGTGAAGCGCCAGGGCAGGTCGGGCGCGGCCAGCTCGACCTGGGCGAAGTAGTTGGGCTCGGCGTCGCTCGCGCCCGGCTCGGGATCGTGGCGGAGCACTTGGAGTGGGTCGAGAGCCAGCACCTCGCCCGGACTGACCAGCCGCACCGCCGGGCTCGGCACCGGCAGGAGGTTGTCGGCCTCCGGCCCGCTTCCGTGGGCCTGCACCGTCACGCTGACGGTCGCGGTGCCGCCCGGGGCCAGGCCCTGCACCGCCGGCACGTCCAGGTAGGCGGCCAGACCGCTGCGTAGCAAGGGCAGGAAGGTGGGAGGAACCAGGGACACCGGGGCGGGCTCGGTCACGGCGGCGCCTCCCAGCTCGGGACGACCGTGGTGGCGGCGCGGCGGCCGGCGTCGCTTTGGTGGGCGACCGACCAGGCGCCGGCCCGGAGCACGACCTTGCCGGTGTCGCGGTGGGTGACCGCGAACGCCGACGGAGCCAGCGTGACCGGGTCCGGGCCAGCGGCGATCTTGAAGTCGCCGGTGCTCGCAGCGCCGGCCATGGTGGTCAACAGCTCCGGCCGGCCGTCCTGGTCCAGGTGTTTGACGTCGAGGACGACGCCGTCCTCGTCCAGCTCCGGGTCGCGCAGGATCTCCTCGAAGTCGAGCGTGGCCGGCTTCGGGTCGCCGGCCACGACCTCGCCGCCGCCGAACTCGATGCCGGATTCCAGGCGCTCGAACGACGGCGAAGACAGCCGCTCGCCGGCGGCCAGCTCGAAGAAGTAGCCGGGCGCGAACCAGTCGTGGACGGCACCCGTGCTCGTCAGAGAGTCCGTGCCGGGCTCGACCTGGAAGGTGTCGTGGGCGCCGAGTGGCGCGTCACCGGCCTTGTCCAGCCGGATCTCGAGCGGCACGGCCTGCTGGCTGACCGCGAGGATACCGTCCGGCAGGACGACCAGCTCGCCCTCGGGCGGAAGCGCGCTGGTGACCACCACACCGGGCGAGGTGCTGGCCACGACCGACCAGGCGCCCTCGTCTGACAAGGCCGCGACCAGCTCGGTCAGCAGGTCGACGGGGTCGATGGCCGGCTCGCTGACGCGGGCGCCGATCTGCTCGTCGATACGCACGTGCTCCTCGAACCCGAGGATCTTGAAGCGGGCGGTGCCGACCACCAGCCACGGGTTAGGCCCCTCGACGCTGGCCTCCAGCCAGACCCCGGCCAGGTCCACGCCGGCCGCAGTGACCGCGACGTACCAGCCCAGGCGGGTGGCCAGGCGGAACGGGCTGAACTCCACGAGGGCGTCGAAGGAGGCCCCACCCTCGAGGCCGAACCCGGCGACTTGGGCCGCCAGGTGGAACACGGAGCCGAACTGGACCGAGTTGGAGGTGACGGCGACGTAGCACTCGAAGCTGATGTCCAGCACCGGCGCCGCGCTGAGGCCGAGTGAGAGCCGGCGCAGAATCGGGAACCCAACCGGCTCCTCGAACCCTGGGTGGAAACCGCCCATCGCCATCAGGAACGACGGCTGGTCGAGGAAACTGGACCGCACGGCCATGTCGCCGGCCAGCGCGAATCCGACCACCGCGGAGTCGTGCAGGCTGGCATCGATCGACAGGGTCCCGGCGGCGGCGTCCACCACCCCGCCGACGTCCAGGTGGATCTCGACCAGGCCGACGTCCTCGGTCGGCAAGATCGAGGTGACCGAGCCGAGCACGGCGATGATCACGGGGTCGGGCAGGGACAGCGCGATCCCTAGCTC
Source organism: Acidimicrobiales bacterium (assembly GCA_036558145.1). Lineage (GTDB taxonomy): Bacteria > Actinomycetota > Acidimicrobiia > Acidimicrobiales > VFJN01 > ZC4RG19. Next base: position 1,090 of record DATBGF010000309.1, on the reverse strand, counting down.
GGCCTCGATCAGGGGCGGCGTGCCCCAGGCAATGCGCACGACCGGACCGAACACGTAGCGGCCGTCGCTGGGTGGGAAGAGGGCCGACAACTCGGCGATGACCTCGGGCGCGTCGTCGATCGGGTCGGCTGGGAACAGCACCGTGTCCAACGACCCGGAGCGGACGGCGGCCTCGAGCGCGGCGGTGTCCAGGACCCGGTTGAAGCCGAACAGCCCGCCGACGCCGGTCAGGGCGAACCCGAAGCCGAGCTGGATCGCCGGGATGTCGATGAACAGGGCGAAGAACATCGACCACTCGCCCGACTCGAGCGCCTTGGTGTCGATGATGATGAACGCACAGATGCCGACGCCGAGCAGGTCAAGCTCGATGACACCCGAGTAGCGGCCCAGCTCGCGGTCGAAGAACAGGCAGCCGCCGCCCGTAACGGTCTCGAGCTCCAGGTTCAGGCAGGCCCCATCGGGCGGCTCGAAGCTGAAGGCGAGCGCGACCGGGCCGAGCCGGATGATCCCCGGCCCCCTGGAGTCCCCGGGCAGCAGCTCGGCGCGCAGGCCCATCCCGTGCACCGACGCCGACACGGGGCCGACCTGGCCGCCGATCTCGGTCGTGATGACCAGGGCGACCACGCCGCCGTCGACCGAGAGGGTGATGGTCAGGCCGGAGATGGTCAGTGGCCCGAGCGTGATGCTGGTGGCGACGTTCACCGTGAGGCCGGCCCCGCCGTCGATGCTGAGCCCGTCCGACGACGACCAGTGTCCGGCCAGGGCCAGCTCGACGACGATCTCGCCGCCGAGCAGCGAGGCCAGGAACGAATCCCCGTCGCCGGGGACGACGACGAGCCGCAGCCCATCGGTCCCGACGCTCACTTCGACCTCGGGTGCGGTGGTCAGCGAGTCGCCGCCGAGCCCGAAGGTGACGGCGCCCAGCTCCACCCTGGTCGCTGCCGGGTCGCCGAGCAGAGCCCACGGCACCGGCGGGCGGCCGGCCAGCTCGACCTCGGCGCTGTCCAGCGTCCCCCCGGTCGCGCCGTCGAGCGGCTCGGCCCAACCGGCCCCGAGCACGGCCCCGCCGAGGCCCGCACCGCCCGTGACC
>DATBGF010000308.1:0-2358 GCA_036558145.1 Acidimicrobiales bacterium | reverse complement strand
CTCTGGCCCCGCCTGGAGGTGTTGTCCTGGCCGGACGACCCACCCGGCGAAGGGCCGGGCCTATAGAAGGCTCGACGGACTGACAGATCGATGGATTGACGGATCATGGGACGGGGAGGGGGCGGGGGCGGGGCGAACGGCATAGGCACAACGGCGGGCGAACGGGAGGAGCCGGGACGGGAGAGGCACGACGGCGGAGGAACGACCGTGGGTGAGGTCGGCATATCGTCGGGCCATGGTGATGCCCCAGCTCCAGGTGATCGGTGGCGGCAAGATGGGGGAGGCCCTCGTCGCCGGGCTGCTGGCCGGCGGGTTCGCGCCGGCCGCCGGGGTGCGGGTGGTGGAGAAGCTGCCTGCGCGGGCCAAGGAGTTGGCCGATCGCTTCCCCGACCTCGACGTGGCCGACCAGGTCGTGGCGGCCGAGGGGCATGTCGTCGCAGTCAAGCCCGGAGATGTGGTGGGCGCCTGCGGGTCGATCCCCGAGGCTGCGCCGGTGCTGTCCATCGCGGCGGGCGTGACGCTGCGGACCCTGGAGGGTGCGCTGCCGGCGGGGACCCCCGTGGTGCGGGCCATGCCCAACACGCCTGCGCTGGTGGGGTCGGGGGCGGCCGCAATCGCCGCCGGATCCGCCGCGGGTGAGGACGACCTGGCGTGGGCCGAGCGGGTGCTCGGGTCCGTGGGGATCGTGGTGCGGGTGGACGAGTCCCTGCTCGACGCGGTGACCGGGCTGTCGGGGTCGGGACCGGCATACGTGTTCCTGGTGGCGGAGGCGATGATCGAGGCGGGCGTCCTGGCGGGGCTGCCCCGTCCGGTGTCGTCTTCGCTCGCCGTGCAGACGCTGCTGGGCGCGGCGCGGCTGCTGGCCGAGTCGGGCGACGGGCCCGAGGCGCTGCGGGCCGCGGTGACCTCGCCCGGTGGCACGACGGCGGCCGGGTTGCGGGCGCTGGAGCGGGCCGGGGTGCGGTCCGCGTTCCTCGACGCCGTGATGGACGCCACCGAGCGCAGCCGCGAGCTGGGCCGCAGCGACTGACGCCCCACTCGCCCCACCAGCAACGGTGGCATACAGTGACCCCAGCGGAGTTGGAAGGGGTCTTCCACATGGCTGTCTCGCGCGCCCGATTCCTCACACCCCAAGAGGTCGCCGATCTCCTGCGGGTCTCATCCATGACCGTCTACCGGCTGATCAAGTCGGGGGACCTGCGCGCCGTCCGGGTCGGCAAGGCGTACCGCATCCTTGAGGACGACGTGGACGCCTACCTGGCCGACCGTTTCACCCAGGCCGGCTGACGCTGGGCTTCGACACCGTCAGCTTCCTGTCCGACTACGGGACCGGCGACGAGTTCGTCGGCGTCGTGAAGTCGGTGATCCGCTCGATCGCCCCCCACGTCACCGTCGTCGACATCACCCACGAGATCCGGCCCTACGACATCAAGGGCGGCTCGCTCACGCTGGCCCGCAGCGTGCAGTACCTGTGCCCGGGAGTCGTGCTGGCGGTGGTCGACCCCGGCGTGGGAACCCAGCGCCGGGCCGTGGCCATCGAGGTGGGCGACGGCCAGTCGTACCTGGTGGGGCCGGACAACGGCCTGCTGGCATCGGCCGTCGGCATGGTGGGCGGCGCCACCGCCGCCGTGGAGCTGACCGAGCCCGAGTACCAGCTCCCGGCGCCCGGGGCGACGTTCGCCGGTCGGGACATCTTCGCCCCCGCCGCCGCGCACCTGTGCGCCGGGGTCCCGCTGGACGCCCTCGGTCCCCGGGTCGACGTCAACGAGCTGGTCCCCGGCCTGGTCCCGCTGCCCCGGGAGGAGGACGGGGCGCTCGTGGGCGAGGTCCTCTGGGTCGACCGGTACGGCAACTGCCAGCTCAACGTCGACCCCGGAGAGATCGACGGCTGGGGCGACCGGGTGCAGCTGCGCTGGACCCGGCCCGAGGTCGGCGTGCGCAGCGCCCGGCGGGCCACCGCCTACGAGGAGCTGGCGTCCGGGCAGGTGGGACTGGTGGTCGACAGCTACGGGCTGCTGTCGGTCAGCATCCCCAGGGCCTCGGCGGCCGAGACGCTCGGGCTGGAGGCGGGCGACGAGCTCGCCCTGGTCCCGCTGACCGGCGGCGACGACACCGAGACGGGCGGCAACGGTGCGGCCTCGACCTCGTCCGTCTCGCCCGTCACCCTCGGCCCCCGCCGCCCGAGTTGAGCGGCCGGACGTACGCGCCGCTTCGTCGTGAGGGGGTGGGGGGCGTCGCGCTCGGTTCCCGCCGTCCGGGCTGAGCGGGCGGAGGTATGCGCCGCTTCGTCGTGAGGGGTGGGGGGCGTCGCGCTCGGTTCCCGCCGTCCGGGCTGAGCGGGCGGAGGTATGCCCGCAT
>DATBGF010000307.1:0-9546 GCA_036558145.1 Acidimicrobiales bacterium | reverse complement strand
TTGAGCGCCCCCAGCACGACCGTGTCCCAGGCCTCGCCGCCGACGTCGACCGTGGCGCTGGCCGCCCCGTGCAGCAGGCCCGCGGCGCCGGCCGCCAGGTCGCCCAGCATCCCGGTGCCGAAGGTGGACCGGGCCTTGCCCTCCAGGCCGCCGGTGAAGTGCTTGATCTTCTGGCCGATGCCCATGTTGTCGACCACCTGTTTGACGTGGTCGGCGAAGATCACGCCCAGGTTGCCGGCATCCGCCGCGGCCTCGACGTTCTGGAGCAGCTCGAGGCCGAAGTCCCACCACTTCTCGGTGCTGCCGTCGGGGGCGAAGGGCTCCACTCCGGCCAGGACGTTCTGGACCTCGGCCTTGAGCGAGATCAGCGTGTCGTGGCCCTTGGAGCCCGGCGCGAACGAGCCGGTCATGAGCACCGGGCGGGACTCGCGCCCGTGGGCGGCCACGTTGCCCGCGTAGGTCTCGATGGGCGGCTGGCCGAGGTTGACCCGCTGCTGCACGTCCTGGGCGGCCTCCGAGCCGGGCTCCAGCGTGAACGACCCGCTGCGGATCAGGTCGCCCACCGCCACCTCGATCCAGTTGGAGTGGGCGAACAGGTCCTCCATCACGTGGGAGAAGTTGCCGACGTGGAACAGGCCCTCCGCCGTGCGCTTGTCGGCGATGGCCGCCCGGATCTCGGACTTCACGTAGTCGCGGGACTGGGCGATGTAGGCGGGGACGCCGGCCTCGTCGGTCTGCATGAGCCGGCCGATGGCGTCGGGGCCGATGTCGCGCTCGGGCGTGGTGAAGGCGCCCCGCCCGGCGACGGGGATGTTCGTCGGCGCGCCGGACCGCAGCGCGCCGCCCGGGTCGACGCCGCCGAGCCGGTTCTGGAGCAGGTCGGCGTTGACCAGGCCGGTGGGGTTGTCGATGTGCTCGACCGGGTCGTACATGCCCAGCTGCGCCGGGGTCACCGGGCGCCCGAACTTCATCTGCGCCACCGAGGAGACCAGCGTCATCGTGGCCTGCACGCCGATGGTGGAGTTGAGCATCGGCACCATGGCCTGGGACATGTCCCGGCACCAGTTGCCGAGGTAGGCCATCTGCTGCTCCTGGTCGGAGAAGCCGACCTGGTCCATGGCGTTGGTCAGGCTGGCCTGGTGCTTGGGCGCCTCGAAGAACTGGACGCCCCGGCTGGGGCCCAAGGCCGGGACGGGGCGTCCCACCAGGGCGGCCGCGGCGGCCATGTCGGCCTGGTCCTCGGCGGCTTCGGTGGCGCCGCCCGTGGGCGCGGTCTGCTGCACGACGTGGGCCGACTCGTGCGCCAGCAGGAGCGCGCCCGCGGGGCTGTCGGCCGGCGGCGCGCCGGGCGCCACGGCGATGTCGGTGCCCGCGGTGGCGGCGAGCGCGCCCGCCGGGACCTCCGGTCCGCCCTCCCCCGCCTGGTGGACGCGCACGTCGTCGGCCAGGTCGCCGAGCACCGACCGGGCCGCGCCGGCGGAGGCGGGCACGGGCGTGCCGCCGCGGTCCGGGGGCCGGCCCTTGGCGATGGCGGACGACACGGCGGCGTTGCCGGCTCGGCGCTGCAGTTCGAGGAAGGCTCCGTAGCGTCCGTCCGCCTCCTCGGGGCGGCGCTTGGGGGCCTGCTCGGGCGGCGGGGACGCAGGCCGGCGGTCATGCTTGCGCTCCACCGCGCCAGGATGCGTTCACTCCTTGTTCGTCACAAGGACCGCGGGGGCGGCGGAAGGGCAGCGTTGTTGCCCGAAAGTGTGCTGTCGCCCGGGCGCGTCAGGAACGTCATACGCCCGGTGTAGCTTGGTGCCCGGCAGATCACCTTCGTGTCGCCGGGGGCCACGAGGTGCGGCCGCCCCAGGGTCGCAACCAGGAGGTGCCCCAATGGACCCAGTGGTGACCGTCGACACGGACAGCGTCAGCGTCGAGCCGGGCGGGCAGGCGAGCCTGACCGTGCGCGTGCGCAACGTGTCGTCCATCGTCGAGGGCTTCCGCATCGACGTGCTCGGCGAGGCGTCCCCGTGGGCGCGCGTGCTGCCCGACCACCTCGAGGTCCTGCCCCAGGGCGAGGGCATCGCCACCGTGCTGTTCTCCCCGCCGTCGGGGGTCGCCACCCGGGCCGGCGCCGTCCCCTTCGGCGTGCGCGCCACCTCGCAGGTAGACGCCACCGCCTCGGCCGTCGCCGAGGGCGACCTGGCCGTCGGCGGCGTGTCGCTGTCCCAGGCCAAGATCACCCCGGTCACGTCCAAGGGCCGCTTCTCGGCCAAGCACCGCGTCGAGTTCTCCAACTGGGGCAACACGCCGGTCCGCCTCAAGCTCGAGGCGAGCGACCCCGACAACGCGCTCGGCTTCCTCGTGACGCCCGAGTACCTGGACCTGCCGCTCGGCACCTCCGGACACGCCAAGGTCAAGGTGCGGTCCCGCAAGCCCCAGTTCCGGGGCACGGCCCTGCGGCGCACGTTCCGGGTCGTGGGCCGGCCGCTCCAGGCGGGCCAGTTCGAGCCCGTCCCCGGCCCCGCGCCCCAGCAATACGGCTACGACCCGAGCACGCCCGCGGTCGACGGTGCCTTCGAGCAGAAGCCGATCATCGGCCGCGGCCTCATCCCGCTGGTCGTCACCGCTCTGCTGGTGGCGGGAGGCATCGGCTACCTCCTGTCCCGCAACCAGAAGCAGGCGGCCGAGGAAACCGTCGCTCCGCCCCCGCCCTCGGCGTTCGTCGCCAACGCCATCAGCCCCGACACGGTGCGGCTGAAGTGGCAGCCCGGGGAGCGAGCCGAGAGCTACACGATCTTCACGATCGACCCCACGACCAAGGCCACTCCGGTCCCGATCGCCACCAACCGGCAGGACGTCCCCGGCGACATCGGCCAGCTCGACGTGCCCGGCCTGGCCCAAGGCACCGAGCAGTGCTTCCAGATCACCACCACGAGGGGCGAGGCCACGTCCTCGCGCAGCGAGCCCGCGTGCGTCACGATGCCCGTGGCCGCCGCGCCCGGCGCCCCGGCCACGCCCACCAACCTGAGCGTGGAGGCCGCTCCGGACGGAAAGGCCCGGATCACGTGGGCGGATCCGACCGAAGGGGCTTCGCACATCATCCGGCGCGGTGACACGGTGGTGGACGAGATCGCCGCGCCGGCGCAGGAGGCACTGGTCGACCTGCTCCCGGACGAGCGCTGCTTCACGGTGCAGGCCCACCTCGGCGACCAGTTCTCGGAGGAGACCCAGCCCAAGTGCGTGGCCGCCGGCGAGGGGACCGGCACCGGCACCGGCAACCAGAACGGCGGCAACGGCACGAGCCTCGGCATCGTGGCGCTGCCGACGAGCGCGGGCTTCGGCCCCCACTCGGCCGACGACCCGGCCGGCCGCACCCTGGCCGAGCAGGATCGGGTCGACCTGCTGAACCTGGGCTTCGAGGACGCAGCGCTGATCCTCAGCACCGACTACCCGGGCCTTCAGGCCGAGTTCGCCAACGCGCAGTTCCTGGCCGTCATCCCCTTCTTCGAGAACCCGCAGGAGGCCATCGACGCCTGCGCCGCGGCGAGTCTGCAGTGCCAGACGTTCACGCCGGGTGCCGCGCGCGACGGAGCCCAGCCACCGGTGACCGGGCCGCCCACCTGACGCGCCCGCTCAGCGGGCCGCGAAGATCCGCACCTCGCCCAGGCCGACCTTGTTCTCGTTCCCCGGGTCGGCCGGGTCCTTGGGCGGGGCTGCGTCCAGGATGGTCACGCGCACGGTCGTCGTCTCGGGCGAGCTGAGCCGGTGATCCTGGAAGCCGGGCGTCGTGTCCAGGCTGACCTGGTCACACTCGCCGTTGTCGTACTGCAGCTCCACCAACGTCGGTGACCACTGGAAGGGCCGTTCGACGTCGCCCGCGGGCAGCCCACCCTGGATGGAGACCTTCTTGATCTTCGTGGGCTCGGGCAACGTGATCACGAGCGCCTGGTCGCCGCCGCCGCGGCTGTCCTGGCCCTGGCACTCCTCGACCGGGTCTGCACCCGGCGCCAACAGCCAGACCGCGGCCCATTCGGTCCCCGGGTCGCCGTCGACCGCGGAGCGACCGCGCAGCTCGGGGTCCTCCGCGGTCTCCGGGTCGACCACCGCCTGGAGCTGGTCCACCTGCTCGTAGCGGGGGAAGAAGCGGTCCCACAGGCCGCGGACCCCGGTGATCGGGTTGTAGCCCGTGAGCCCGAACGAGCCGGCGAGGAGCGCGGCGCCGCCCAGCACGGCCAGGACCCGGTAGATGCGGTAGCGGACGTCGAGCGTGCGGCGGTACGCAGTCCGGGCGGTCCGGGTTGGCTGCGCCTCGCCCTCTTTGCCTCCGCCGCGGCGGAAGCGGCTCTTGAGCCGCTGCCAGAACGAGGGGCGGGGCGCGGCCACGAGGCCCGGCTCCAGCTCGTTGCCGGCCACGGCGAGGGCGGCGCCGCACTTGCGGCAGAAGCGCCGGCCCGGCGGGTTGGCGGTGCCGCACTGCGGGCACAGCGCGCCGCCGGGCTCGACCGCCGCGGGCCGGGCCTCGGGCCGCACCGCGGGCGGGCGGGCCTGCTGCTCCGCGGGCTGGGCGCCCGGGCGGGTGGCCGGGGCTGCCGGGGCGCGGGGCACGACCTTGGGCGCCTCGGGCACAGCCGGGCCCCGGGCCACGACGCGGGGCGCGTCCGGGACCGCGGAGCCGGGCGCCCGGGCCACCGGGCCTCCTGCGGCGGCCGGCCCCGGCACGGGCGGCGGCTCGACCGGCGACGCCACCGACGGCCGCGCCAGGGCGACCAGCTCCAGGCTCGCACCGCAGCGCCGGCAGAACCGGCGATCCGCGGCGTTGCGGCCACCGCACTCCAGGCAGGTCACGTCGGATCCCGTCGTGCCCTGGCCCGCGGGCCGGGTCTGCAGGTTCGGGGCCGGTCCCGACGGGGGCGGCATCGCAGCGCCGGGCGCGCTCGGCGGCGGCGGTTCCGGGGTCACCCAGCGGTCGGGCTCGGGCACCGGCTCGCCGTGGCGCGGCGCGGCGGGCCCGGGCGCCGTCCCGGTCCCCGCTCCTCCCGCTCCGCCCGATGTCGGGGCGGCGGACGTGGGCGCAGGGTCGACCTTCTCGCCCTCCCATTCCAGGAAGGCGCCGCACGACTCGCAGAAGTCCTCGCCTTCGCGGGCGGTCTGCCCGCACTGGCGGCAAACGATCACGCTGTCAGCCTCACATCTGCTCCTCGGGCCGCGGCTGCTGGCCCGAAGTCAACCACGCCAGGATGCCCTCACAGGTACGCACCGCGCCGCGCGCGGCCGCCTTCACCGTCATCGAGGACATCGGGTGCTCGGCCACCTGCGACCAGCGGTGCCTCGCTTCCAGCGCGGCGTTGCTCAGCTCTGCGAAGCCGGCGTCGGGCGGGAGGTCGAGCCGCTCGGTCGGCGTGATGCCGCGGCCGCCGAGCAGCCGCTCCAGCTCGTCCGCCTGGACGTCGTCCCGCAGCTTGAGCTCGCCCAGCCACAGCTCGGTGAGCAGGCGGACCTCGGCGATCTCGTGCGCGCTCGACGAGATCATCTCGGCCCGCGTGGTGAGCATGTCGCGCCGAGGCCATGACCGGGAGCCGAGCAGCGCGGTCAGCGCGGTGAGCGCCGAGCGGGCCTTGAGCGGCTGGCTGCGCCCGATGAGCTGCACGTGCAGGGCGCGCTGCAGGTCGGCGACCCCGCTGGCCTGGACCAGCTCGGTGGCCAGCTCCGGCCCGCTCGTCACCTGCTGGCGGACGAGCATGTCGAGCGACAGGCGCACGCCGTAGAGGCCGAGGCGGTGCAGCAGGCGCATGCGGGCGTCCGCCGGGAGGTCGACCGCGGCGTCCGGCGAGGCGAAGCGGTCGGCGGTCAGCGCCAGCTCGAACGGATCGACCCCGCCCGAGCCGACCAGCGAGGCCAGCTGACGGAACTCGTCCTCCCGCAGCGTGGCGCCCGCCTGGGCCACCAGCCCGGCGACGGGGATCACCGAGCGGCACAGCTGGCGTATCCGGGGATCGTGCCCATACCGGGCCGCCACCCGCCGGGCCGAGTCCATGGCGTCGAGCCGGCACGAGCCGATCTCGTCCGCCCGCGACAGCACGCCCACGGCGTTGACCGGCGTGCTGTTGGCGAGCTCGTCGTCGTGGAACGCCTCCAGGAAGCGCACGTCGGTGTTGTGCAGGTGCCGCACGAGGTAGAGCACGGCGTCGGCGGCCGCCGGCTCGTCGTCGTCGGACGTCAGGAACGTGTACGTGCGGGCCGACAGGTCGGTCGAGATCGAGCCGATGCCCGGGGTGTCGATGAGCGTGACCTCGGTGAGGTTGGCGGACGGCCACCACACCTCGAGCCGGTCGAGATCGTCCGCACTGGTGGTGCCGAGATCGATCTCCAGCTCGTCGTCCCGCCGCCGGAACGGACACTGCCGGGACGACCCGTCCCGCCCGTGCGCCACCACCCGATACGTGTGGGCGTCCCGGTACCACGTGACGACCCGCGTGCACTCCCGCGCGTCGGTAGGCGCCAACTGGTCGCCCACGAGCGCGTTGAGCAACGTCGACTTCCCCGCCTTGACCTTCCCGGCGATGGCCACCCGCAAAGGCTCGGACAACCGTCCGGCGATCTCGTCCACCGCCGCCGACGCCTCAGGATCGGGCGCGGTGCTGGCCGCCTGCCCCAACAGACCGAGCAGGTCGTTGATCAACCCCCCCGACGTCATCTCGGTAGGCGTCACACCCCACGCTCCCCCGCCATCGCTGCCGCGCCGACCAGCCGGTCGACCGACCCACCTCTCGCCGCCCGTGTGCAGGTCACGCTCCACCCGCCCCGGCGGTCGAGCCGAGCCGGTTCAGCTCGCCGATCTCCTGGGACGCCTGAGCCTGACGTTCCGCCGCCTGGGTGGCGCCGAGGTCGCGGGCCCGCTCGGCCTGGGCCAGCGCGGCCGTGGTCGACTGGTGCAGCGACAGCGCCCGGGCCGAGAACTCGTCGCGCAGCAGGCGCTGGGTCCGCCGCAGCGCGTCCTTGCACTCCTTGCCGACGACCAGGCTGATCTCCTGGGCGTAGCGGTGCAGCGCGCCCCGCGCCTCCGCCTGGTGCTGCTGGTTGCGCCGGGTGCGCTCCTCCCGTACCGCCCGCCGGCCGAGTCCCAGGCTCAGCACCAGCATCACGGGCGCGGCGACGGTGATGCTGAGCAGGCTTCCCGCCATCCCCAGCATGAGCATGCCGCCGTAGGAGCCGCGGGCCGCGGAAAGGATCGTCGACGCCCGCACGCCCTTGTCCTGGAACTCGCCCCCGAGGCGGATGCTCTCGAGCGCCGCCACCGGGGCGCTGATGGAGAAGGCGATGGGCGTGTCCGCGTCGCGCTGGAACTGCTGGCCCACCCGCTCGGTGAGCTCGGCGGCGCGGTCGGCCAGGTAGTCGTAGGTGCCGATGGCCGCCGTCACCACCTGGCGGCGCAGCCAGGTCTCGAACTCGGCCCACGACTCGGCCGGATCGCTGCGGGCGATGATCTCCTCGCCCGAGCGCACCACCACCTGGAGGCGGATGCGCAGGTCGTGGTCGACGTCGGCCACCAGGTCCTGGATGCCGTCGGACAGCACCTGCTGCCACGGCGCGCCCCCGCTCTGGAGGGCGTTGGTCACCGACGCCTCGCGGGCGAGGCGCTGGACCACCTGCTCGGCCTGCTCGGGCTTGGCGATGATCTCATGCTCGGCCTGCCAGCCCTTGGCCAGCTCTCGGGCCACGAAGGCGACCTCGTCGGCCACCTGCCGGGACCGCGCTTTGCCGCCCTCGGCCACGACCTGGGTGCGCAGCCACTGGATCAGGGCCGGGTAGCCGGACTCGTCGTTGAGCGCCTCGTCCACCTGGGCCGCGGCCCGCATCCGCAGGAACGACGACACCGGGATCAGGGGGACGTCCAGGCCGGCCTCTGCGAGGTGGCCGCGGTCGAGGTCGACGATGCGACGCCACTCGGCGTGGAGGTCGGTCTTGGTGACGACGCAGCACAGGTTGGCGCAGCGCGCCTTGGCCGCCTGGAGGAAGGTGATCTCGGCCCGGGTCAGCTCCTGGGAGGCGTCGGTGACGAAGATCAGCGCCTCGGCCATGTTCAGCACCCCGAGCACGACGCTGCCCTCGGCCGACTCGAGGCCGCCCACGCCCGGGCTGTCGACGAAGGACAGGCCGGTGCGGCGCAGCATCTGCCGGTCCAGACGGACCTCGACCGCCCGGACCCGGCCATCGGGCATGGCATCGTCGGGCATCTCGCCCCGGACGTAGCGGCGGAGATCGTCGAAGGAGATCGGCGTACCCTCGGCGGTGAGCCCGAGCGAGCCCCCGTTGCCCCCGGCCCGCTGGGGCGAAGCGTTGTCGTCGTCCGGCGTGATGTGGACCCGCGCCTCGGCCCGAGGCCCGTAGTGCACGATCGTCGGCACCGAGGTCACGACGTCGTCGTCGACCGGGCACACCTCGGTCTGCACGATGGCGTTGACGAGCGTTGACTTGCCCTGCTTGTACTCCCCGGCCACGACCACGGTGAGCTCATGCTCGGCCAGGCTGCGCTCGACAGCCTCCAGGCGCTGGACCAGGTCGGCCCGCCCGGCCTCCCGCGCCTTGGCCAGCGCCTGCGCCAGCTCAGGCGGCGTCTCCCGCTCAGCCGACCCAAGTACAGCCGGCCCCCCGGCCGCCGGCCCCCCGGCCGCCGTCCCCGCAGTGGGCGCGCTGGCCTCCGCTCCCCCGGCGGTCCTTGGCTCCGCTCCGCCGGTGCTCCTAGGCGCGACGCGGGCGTGTGCCGGCGGCGTCCGCTGCGGCGCAGCCGGGCGGGTCCCCGGCGGCACGGGCGCCTTGGCCGGCGCTGCCGGCCTCGCCCCGGGAGGCGCCTTCTGCACCGGAGGCGGCCCAGCAGCCCGAGCCCCAGGCGGGGCCGGGGGCGCAGGTGGAGGCCCGGCCGGCCTCGCCCCAGGCGGCGCCTTCGGCACCGGAGGCGGCCCAGCCCGCCGAACCCCAGGCGCACCCGCAGGCCCCCCAGGCGGCGCATCGGCCGGTCGTGGTGGCGGCGGAGGAGGCGGAGGCGGCGGCGTTCCCGGCCCCGGGCCACCAGCACGCCCAGCCCCAGGACCAGCCGTGCGGCCTGCGCCGGGACCGCCAGTCCCAGGACCACCAGTCCCAGGACCACCGGGGCCAGGACCGCCAGCCCCAGGACCACCAGTGCTGGGACGACCGGTGCTAGGACCGCCAGCCCCAGGACCGCCCGTGCTGGGATCGCCGGCGCCAGGACTGGCGGTGCTGGAGCTGGCGGTGCTGGGACTGCTCGTGCCGGGAACGCCCGCCCGGGGATCGCCGGGGTTGGGACCTGGCGTTCCGGGCCTGGTGGGGGCGTCGGAGGCGGGTCGGGGGGTCGCTGGGCGGTCGGGCGGGGGTGGCTGTGGCGTGGCGCGGGACGCGGGGCGGGGGGCACTGTGCCATTCGAGGAATGCGTCACATTCCTCGCAGAACTGCAGGCCATCCGCGTTCTCGTGGCCGCATTTGCCACAGATGATCATGCGGCCGCTTCCTTTTCGCCCTGCTCGTCACAGCACACCTTGGTGCCGA
>DATBGF010000306.1:0-5490 GCA_036558145.1 Acidimicrobiales bacterium | reverse complement strand
ACGACGCCCAGTTCGGGGTGCCCGCGGCCCGCCTGGGCCTCGGCTACGGGATGCGGGGCGTCGAGACACTGGTCGACGCCGTCGGGCAGTCGTGGGCGGCCGAGATCCTGTTCTCGGCCCGGCGCCTGTCGGCCGCCGAGGCGCTCCAGGCCGGGCTGGTGAACCGGGTGGTCCCCGCGGCCGACCTCGGCGCCGAGGTCGACGCCCTCGCGCAGTCGATCGCCGCCAACGCGCCGCTCACGGTCGCCGCCTGCAAGGCCGCCCTGCGCGAGGCCCGTCGCCCGGACGGCCGGCAGGACCGGGAGGCGGTGGCGGCGCTGGTCGAGGCGTGCTTCCGCTCGGACGACTACCGCGAGGGCCAGCGGGCCTTCGCCGAGCGGCGGGCACCGGAGTTCCGGGGCCGCTGACAACCGCGCCCGGGGTCTGCGCGTCAGTCAGGTGTGGACGTGATGGCGGGTAGGCCCGCGACAATGGCGACGGAGGACCTCTTCCGGGAGCGTTACTCCGAGATGGTGGGCCTGGCGGGCCTGCTGCTGAACGACAGAGGTGCGGCGGAGGAAGTCGTCCAGGACGCCTTCGCCAAGTACCACATGGCCCGGCACCGGGTCAGGGAGCCGGAGCGCCAGGTGGCCTACCTGCGCTCGATCGTGTGCAACCTGGCCCGGGGGCGCCTGCGGCGCTGGGGGCTCGAACGCCGGCGGCAGCCGCTGCCCGAGCGCGAGGCCCTTCCCACCGGCGACGCCGCCGAGGCCCGCCACCGGCGCGACACCGTCGCCGCCGCCCTGACCGCCCTTCCCCGCCGGCAGCGCGAGTGCGTAGTGCTGCGCTACTGGCTCGACCTGCCCGAACGTGAGATCGCCGCGACGCTCGGCATTGCCGCCGGCTCGGTCAAGTCCCACCTGCACCGAGGACTGGCCGCGCTCGAATCCCGCCTGGAGGACCTGCGATGAGGACCGACGACATGGTGCGCGAGGCGCTGGCCGACCTGGCCCCCACCGCCCCCGCCGACAACACCGCCCTGGCCGGCGTGCACCGAGCCATCGGCCGCCGCCGCCGGCGCCAGCACGTGGCCCAGGCCGTGGCCGCCGTCGCCCTGGCCATCGCCGCGGTCGGCACCGGCGCCCTGGTGCTCCGGGCCGAGGACGACAACGTCCAGACCGGCAACGAGGGCACGTCGACCACAGTCCCGACCACCGCGACGACCCCGACCTCCACGGCGACGACGCCGACCACCGCGACCGGAGGCGACGCCGCGAACCGGCAGACCTTCGGCCCGGTCAGCTTCGTGCTCCCGGACGGCTGGGAGGTCATCTACCAGAACGACACGCCGAGCACGGACCTGGCGACAGGCGAGCCCGGCCCCACCGGCGAGACGCTGTGCATCGCCCCGGTGGACGCCGCGGGTGAGCAGGTGGGCCTGCAGTGGGACGGCTGCTCCGGCCTGATGATCCACCAGGGCGACTTCCTGCCCGGCAAGGAGATGGATCCCTATCAGCCCGACGACTACTGGGCCTGGCACCACCACACCGACACGAACCCGTGCCCGAACAACTCCGGCAACCCCGACGACGGCGTCATCGGCACCGACCAGGATGGCGAGGCTCCGATCGCAGGTGGCTTCCGCGACGTGGGCGACAAGACGGCCAACTACAACCGCTGGCGGGCGGTGTGCGCGGTCTCCCGCTTCACCTTCGAGCCCCAGGCCTGGTTCCTGCCCCAGTCCAAGGTCCTCATCTTCGATGTCTTCGGCCACGACGAGACCGAGGCCTTCCTCGCCTCGTTCCAGTTCGACGGGTGATCCCGGGAGAAACCTGGCCCGGGGTCAAGACAGTGCTGACGATTGCACGTAGAGTGCAATCCATGCGCACCTCGAAGCAGGGGATCGGGGGGATGACGCACATCGCTCTCGTGGCGATACCCGTCATCCTGGCTGTCATCGTCGGTTGTGGCGGCTCGTCCGGTGGTGGTGGCGGCGGAGACGACGACGCCGCCTCCGGCGACAACACCACGACGACCACGGAGCCGGACATCGTGGTCCAAGCCACGGACTTCGAGAACCTGGCCGACATGACCCCGGTGCGCGGCTACTTCATCAACAACCTGCGGGGGCATCTCGACGAGGCGGTCGCCGTGGCCGAGAACCCCGACGGCGGGACCTACCCGGTGGGCACGGTCATCCAGCTGATCCCCACCGAGGCCATGGTGAAGCACACCAAGGGCTTCTCCCCGGCCACCAACGACTGGGAGTTCTTCACCCTCGACGCCACCCCTCAGGGCACCACGATCCTGAGCCAGGGTGGCGCCGAGGTGGTCAACCGCTTCACCAACTCGAGCTGTGCGGACTGCCACGGGGCCGCCGAGCCCCAGTTCGACTTCGTGTGCGAGAACACCCACGGGTGTGCGCCGCTGCCGGTCGGTGACGACGTGATCACCGCCATCCAGCAGGGCGATCCCCGGCCCCGCCAGTCGACCTAGCGGGCGCCCCGGCCGGTTCGGCTACAGCCCGGTGCTGTCGCCGAGCCAGCCCTCGGCGTTCTCCAGCAGGTAGCGGCTCACCGCCAGGCAGGTGTCGAGCACGTCGCACATCTGCTCCTGGCCCAGGAACACGCGGGCCAGCGACACCTCGATGCGCGACACGATGGCCAGGCTGCGCTCGGGCGCGTCGGTCACCGACGGGAACGAGTCGATGGCCGACACCTCCAGCGGCAGGTCGGTGCCGCCGATGCCGGCCAGCTCGGTGGCCAGGATCAGCAGGTCGGGGCCCTTGGCCAGGGGCGGCAGGGCCCAGTTGAACACGAGGGGGAAGTGGAACGTGTCGGGCGGGTCCTCGTCCTCCGGGAGCCCGTTCATGACGTCCTCGAACGACAGGAGGGCCCGGGGGTCCACCTCCAGGGCCAGGTGGAGGTCGAGCGGGCCGCCGCACGCCTCCTCCGGGTGCAGATCGACCTCCCAGGTCTGGCGCAGCGAGTAGGTCTCGACGAAGTGCCGCTCGTCGTGCACGTGGAAGCCGTGGTCGATGGCGTGGTCCTTCAGCTCTGAGACGAACCCGGCGATGTCGATGGCGGCCACGTCCCCAGCCTGCCACGTCGCACCTGGTAGACCCGAGCGCGTGGCGATGTCGGACGACGGCGTGATCAACCTCCTGCACGAGACCGCGCTGGCGGTGCAGGGCGCGCTGGACGGCCTGGAGGACTGGGGGCCGGCCGGGACCCGGGCCGGGCAGTACCTCAGCGACCTCGTGGCCGACGCCGCCGCGCTGGAGGTCCTGGGGGGCGCGGAGGTCGGCATCCTGTCGGAGGAGTCGGGACTGGACGGCGGGGAGCGCGAGCTGATCGTCGTCGTCGACCCGCTGGACGGCAGCACGAACGCGGCCCGTGGCATCCCCTGGTTCGGGACCAGCCTGTGCGCGGTCGACCGCGACGGTCCCCGGGCGGCCCTGGTGGTCGACCTGCCCCACGGGCGGACGTTCACCGCCCTGCGGGGCGGGGGCGCGAAGGTGGACGGCATCGCCCTGGTCCCCTCGGGGTGCGCGGTTCCGGGCGAGGCGGTCGTGGCGATCTCCGGGCTGCCGGCCATGCCGCTCGGCTGGCGCCAGTTCCGGGCGCTGGGCGCGGCCGCGCTCGACCTGTGCGCCGTCGCCGAGGGCACGGTCGACGGCTACGTGGACTGCAGCCCGAGCGCGCACGGCGCCTGGGACTACCTGGGCGGCGTGCTCGTGTGCGTCGAGGCCGGGGCCGTGGCGGCCGACGCGTTCGATCGCGATCTGGTCACGTTCGACCACCGGGCGCGGCGGACTCCGGTGGCGGCCGCCACCCGTGAGCTGTTCGACACACTGGTGACCGGAAGACGTCGCCTCGGTGACGAGTAGCCCGCTGTAGGTTGATCCTGTGGTCCGCGACGTACAGAGGTTGCTACTGCACGTGTGGCGGCGGGTGCCGTCCCTGGTGCGTCGCTGGATCGTGCGGACCGCGGCCCCCTCGTTCACGGTCGGGGCCGCCTGCGTCGTGGAGCGGGACGACGGCTCGATCCTGCTGGTGCGCCTGGTCTACCGGGAGGGCTGGGGCCTGCCCGGCGGCCTGATCAAGCGGGGCGAGGAGGTCGACGACTGCGCCCGGCGGGAGGTCATCGAGGAGGTCGGCCTGGCCGTCGACCTCACCAGCGCCCCGGCTGTCGTGGTCGACAGCCGGCCCCAGCGGGTGGACGTCGTGTTCCGGGCCCGTCCCGCCGCCGGGGTCGATCCCGACACGGCTGGGCCGCGCTCGGTCGAGATCCGCGAGGTCGGCTGGTACGCCCCCGACGACCTGCCCCGGCTCCAGCACGAGACGGTGACGGCGCTGGCCGCCCTGGCGTCCAGCGTGGCGGTCGGGCCGGGCGACGCGGAGCCGGCGACGACGCTGCGGCGGGCGGCCCAGGCGGCGGGCACGCAGCGGGCGGAGCGGTCGGCCCGGGCCGCCGGGAGATCGGCCGCTTCGTAGCCCGTCGATATCATCCCGCCCGTGCGCGCCCTCGTCACCGGTGGAGCCGGGTTCATCGGATCGCATCTCGTGGACGCGCTGGTGGCGCGCGGCGCCGAGGTCGTCGTGCTCGACGACCTGGCGACCGGACGGGCCGAGAACATCCCCGACGGGGTCACCTTCGTCCGGGGGAGCGTGGCCGACGAGGACGTGGTGGCCGGCACGGTCGAGGGCTGCGAGGTCGTCTACCACCAGGGCGCCCTGGGCTCGGTGGCCCGGTCGGTGGCCGACCCGCTGGCCAGCGACCACGCCAACGTGGCCGGCACGCTGACGGTGCTGCGGGCGGCCCAGCGCGCCGGGGTGGGGCGGGTGGTGCTGGCGTCGTCGTCGTCCGTCTACGGCGGCGCCGAGCTCGTCCCCACGCCCGAGTCGGCGCCGCTCCGGCCCCGGTCGCCGTACGCGGTCACCAAGCTGGCGGGCGAGCACTACGCCCGCGTGTTCTGGGAGCTGCACGGGCTGGAGACGGTGAGCCTGCGGTACTTCAACGTCTACGGGCCCCGCCAGCGCCCGGACTCGGAGTACGCGGCGGTGATCCCGCTGTTCGTGGAGGCCCTGCTGCGGGGGGCCGATCCCCACGTCCACGGTGACGGCCGCCAGAGCCGGGACTTCACGTTCGTGGGCGACGCGGTGCAGGCCAACCTGCGGGCGGCGGGGGCGCCGGCGGCCGCGTGCGCGGGCCGGGCCTTCAACGTGGCCCGGGGTGAGCCCGCCTCCCTGCTCGACCTGCTCGCCATCCTGGCGGCCGAGCTGGGCGTGACGCCGCACCCGACCCACGGCCCGGCCCGGGCGGGCGACGTCCGCCACAGCCATGCCGACATCTCGGCGGCCCGCGCCGCGCTGGGCTACGAGCCAGAGGTGTCGCTGCGCGACGGGCTGGTCCGCACCCTGGCCTGGTTCCGGGACGTCCGCGTCAGCGGGTGAGCGCGTCGACCAGGCGGCGGTGCTGCGCCGAGCAGGGGTGGCGCAGCTTGGTGAG
>DATBGF010000305.1:0-5986 GCA_036558145.1 Acidimicrobiales bacterium | reverse complement strand
GCGCCGGGCGGAGGAGGCGGGCCGCTGGGACGGCCTGGTCGCCCACCTCGACACGCTGGCGCCGGGGGCGTTCGAGCCGTCCAGCGACCTGGCCGGGTTGCTGGACCTGGCCGCCCGGGCCACCAGCGCGGACGGGACGGGCTGGTGGGCCCGCTGGCGCAAGCGCCGGGCGATGCGGCGGCTGCTGCGGATGCTCGGGGCCGCACCGGGGACGCCGCCGGGCGACCTGCGCACGGCCCTCACCTGCGCGGGCGACCGGCGGGCCAAGGCCCGGCTGGAGAGCACGGGCGGCACCGTCCTCGTCCCCACCTGGGCCCAGCTCGGCGCGGCCGACGCCGCGCTGCGGCTGGCGGCCGGGCGTCTGGTCGAGGCCCAGGGTGCGGCCGAGGATCGACGGCGCCAGGGCCGGCGGGCCATCGGCGACCTCGGGACCGCGCTGCGCGCCGGCCGCCGCCAGCGCCGCCGCCTGCTGCGGGACATCGACGGCAAGGGCGTGGTGACCGCCCTCCCGCTGTGGGTGGGCACGGCCCGGGACGTGGACGACCTGCTGCCCGACACGCCGGCCCTGTTCGACCTCGCGATCCTGGACGAGGCCAGCCAGATCGACCAGCCCTCGGCCGCGGGTGTGCTGCTGCGGGCGCGCCGGGCCGTGGTGGTGGGCGACCCCCACCAGTTGCGCCACGTCTCGTTCGTGTCCGACGCCGAGGTCGAGCGGTCGCTCACGGCCCACGGGCTCACGTCCTGGGCGGCCCGGCTGGACGTGCGGCGCACCAGCATCCTGGACCTGGCGGCGGGCACGGCCCCGGTCGTGTGGCTGGACGAGCACCACCGCTCGGTCCCCCACCTCATCGAGTTCTCGGCGCGCCGGTTCTACGACGGCCGCCTGCACATCGCGACCCGCCATCCCGCCAACGAGGCGGCCGACGTCATCGAGGTGGAGCGGCCGGCCGGCGGCGCCGGCGAGGTCGACGCCGCGCTGGCGGTGATCGACCGCCTGGCGGGCAGCGGCCTGACCGACATCGCGGTCATCTCGCCGTTCCGGGACGTGGCCGACGCGGCCCAAGCCGCGCTGCTGGCCCGCTACGACCTGGACGACGTCGAGCGCCTGGGCCTGCGGGTGGGCACGGTGCACGCGTTCCAGGGCGGCGAGGCCGACCACGTGGTGCTCGTCCTGGGCCTGGCCGCGGACGACCCGCCCGGGCGCCGCCGGTTCGTGGAGGACCCCAACCTCTTCAACGTCATGGTCACCCGGGCGCGGCGGTCGTGCGTGGTGGTGACCACGCTGCCCACGCCGACCGGACCGCCCGACGGCCTGGTCGAGCGCTACCTGATCCACGCTGAGCGACCTCCGGCGCCGCCACGCACCGGCCCCTGTCCCAGCGAGTGGGGCGAGGCGCTGGCGCGCGAGCTGCACCACGGGGGCGTGGCCGTCCGCACCGGCTACCCGGTGGGGCGCTGGATCGTGGACCTGTGCGCGGGTGAGGGCGCCGCGGCGGTGGCGGTCGAGACGTCGGTCCACCCTGACGGCCCCGCCGCCCACATGGCCCGGCACCGGGCCCTGGTGGCCGCAGGTTGGCGGCTGCTCGACGGCTACCCGACCATCTGGGACCACGACCCCACGCGGGCCGCGCTGGAGCTGGCCGACGCGCTCGATGCGACCTAGAGGTACAGGCCGGTGGAGGCCTCGCCCAGGCGGGACGCGGCCACGGCGTGCACGTCGCGCTCGCGCAGGATGATGTAGTCGTCGCCGCGGACCTCGACCTCGTAGCGGTCCTCGGGGTTGAACAGCACCCGGTCGCCCACCTGCATGGCCCGCACGTTGGGCCCGACGGCCACGACCTCGGCCCAGGCCAGCCGCTTGGACATCTGCGCGGTGGCCGGGATGAGGATGCCGCCCGACGACTTGCGCTCGCCCTCGCCTCCGGTGGCGGTGGTCACCAGCACGCGGTCGTTGAGCATCTTGATGGCGAGCTTGTCGGCGGAGCTGCGACCGTTGTCGTCGATGTGGGAGGCGGCGGGCGCGGGCTCGGGCACGAGAACGACGCTACCGTCCACCCCTCGTGACCGACGACTCGACCCGCACGATCTCGCTCACCGCGGCCGACGGCATCGTCCTGGCGGCCGATCTGGCCCTGGCCGCGACCCCGCGGGCGGCCGCGGTGCTGTGCCATCCGCATCCCGCCTACGGAGGCGACCGCCACAACATCGTGGTCGACGCCCTGTTCCGGGTGCTGCCCGCCGCCGGGATCGCCGCGCTGCGCTTCGACTTCCGCGGCGCGGGCGAAGGCGGCCAGGACGACGTGCTCACGGCTCTGGACCGGCTGGCCGGCGACGTGCCGGGCGTCCCCCTGTGGCTGGTGGGCTACTCGTTCGGGGCGGACGTGGCGCTGGGCGTCGACGATGCCCGCCTCGCCGGCTGGGTCGCGGTCGCCCCGCCGCTGCACTTCGGCACCCCGCCCGCGCCCGCCGGAGGCGACCCGCGGCCGGCGCTGGTCCTCGTGCCCGAGCACGACGCCTACTCCCCGCCCGAGCGCACCTGGGCGGCCACCGAGGATTGGCCCACCGTCACGGTCGAGGTCGTGCCCATGGCCGACCACTTCCTGGCCGGCGCGGCCGAGGGCGTGGCCGCGACCGTCACGGCCTGGCTGTCGCAGCGTTAGAGGACGGTGCCGCCCGAGCGCCAGTACTCCCCGGCCTCGCGGTCGAGGAACCCCTCGTCCACCAGGTAGCGGCGCAGCGCGGCCACGTCGGGGTGGAACCGGCGCAGGATCCCGTTGACCTGGCGCTCGGAGTAGCGCACGCCGATGTCGAACTCGAGGGCGAGGCGGTCGAGGACGATCCGCTTCTTCGAGCGCTGGGCCGGGATCTGGACCAGCCGGCCGGCCCGGAAGAAGGTCCGCAGCACCCGGGCCTCGTCCTCGGGCGCGTCGGCGGTGGGGTCGGGGGTCGGGCGCTCGGGGGCGCAGGCGATGGCGGCCAGGCGGAAGGCCTCGCCCAGCAGCACGTGCTCGCCGTCGGTGCCCCGCACGACCAGCTCGCCCGCCACCAGCCGGGCCAGCGCCTCGGCCACCTCGCGGCTGGTCAGTCCGGTGGCGAGGCGCACGTCGTCGACCGTGGCCGACCCGAGGACCAGGGCCGCCACCACCCGGCGGCGCCCGTCGTCCGCCAGCAGGCCGGCGATGGCGGCCGCGTCGGGCACCGGAGGCGAGGCGGGATCGGCGACCACGGCCCCCAAGGCTAGATCCGGCACGGGAGTCCGCCGGTCAGATCGGGCGGACGATGATGCCGGCCCGCATCAGCGCGTCCTTGGCCTCGGCCACGCTGTGCTCGCCGAAGTGGAAGATGGACGCGGCCAGCACCGCGTCGGCCCCGCCCTCGATGACCCCGTCGACCAGGTGGTCCAGCGTGCCCACGCCGCCGCTGGCGATGATGGGCACGCCGACCGCGGCGCTGACCGCCTTGGTCAGCTCGAGGTCGAAGCCGTCCTTGGTGCCGTCGCGGTCCATGGACGTCAGCAGGATCTCGCCCGCGCCGAGCGCCTCCGCCCGGCGCGCCCACTCGACCGCGTCGAGGTCGGTCGGCGTGCGCCCGCCGTGCGTCGTGACCCCGAAGCCGCCCTCGTCGCCGGGACGGCGCCGGGCGTCGATGGCCACCACCACGCACTGGGAGCCGAACTCGGCCGCCAGCTCGGAGATCAGCTCGGGCCGCTCCACCGCGGCGGTGTTGACCGACACCTTCTCGGCCCCGGCCATGAGCAGGCCGCGGGCGTCGTCCACCGAGCGGACGCCGCCGCCCACGGTGAAGGGGATCCAGAGCACCTCGGCCGCCCGCCGGGCCACGTCGACCATCGTGTCGCGGGCGTCGGACGAGGCGGTGATGTCGAGGAAGACGAGCTCGTCGGCGCCTTCGGCGTCGTAGCGGGCCGCCAGCTCGACCGGGTCGCCGGCATCGCGCAGTCCCAGGAAGTTGACGCCCTTGACCACCCGGCCGTCGTCAACGTCGAGGCAGGGGATCACCCGGATGCTACGCATCGTCCATCCCCGGGGCGGTGAGGCGGGTCTCGGACAGCGTGTCGAGGGCGTCGGACAGCCGGAACGCCCCCTCGTAGAGGGCGCGGCCCACGATGACCCCGGCGAGGCGGCGGCCGTCGACCTCGAACGCGGCCAGCGACCGCAGGTCGCCCAGCGAACCGACCCCGCCCGAGGCCACGACGTCGAGCTTGGTCTCGGCCAGGACGTCGGCCAGCTGGTCCAGCGCCGGGCCCGTGAGCGTGCCGTCGCGCCCGATCTCGGTCACCACCAGTGCCGCGACCCCGGCGTCGTCGAATCTGCGGGCGACCTCGACCAGGTCGTGGCCCGAGCCCTTGACCCAGCCCCGCACGGCCACGTCGTGGCCCCGGGCGTCGAGCCCGACGGCCACCCGGCCCGGGTAGCGGCCGGCGAGGCGCCGGACCCAGTCGGGATCGTCCAGGGCGGCGGTGCCCACCACCACCCGGTGCACGCCCGCGCCGAGCAGCGCGTCGGCCGCGGCGTCGTCCCGCACCCCGCCCCCGGCCTGGACCGGCACGTCGATGGTGGCGGCGATCTCGGCCACGAGGGCCCGGTTGGCGCCCTCGCCCGTACGGGCCGCGTCGAGGTCCACCACGTGGACCCACGGGGCGCCCGCGTCGGCGAACGCCCGGGCCTGGGCCACGGGGTCGTCGCCGTAGACCGTCTCGCGGTCGTAGTCGCCCTGGTAGAGGCGGACGCAGCGGCCGGCGCGCAGGTCGATGGACGGGTACAGGTCCATCGGCGCTCAGGCGGCCCGGGCGCAGGCGGCCGCCCGGTTCACGAAGTTGGTGAGTATGGCCATGCCGGTCCGGCCCGACTTCTCGGGGTGGAACTGGGTGGCCCACAGGGCATCGCGCTCGACCGCGGCCACCACGGGGCCGCCGTAGTCGCACACGGCCACCGCGCCCTCGTCGTTGTCGGCCGCGAACGAGTGCACGAAGTAGGTCCAGGCGGGCTCGGGGACGCCGTCGAGCAGGCCGGAGGGCGCCGTGCGCACGAGCACGTTCCACTGCATCTGCGGGCGCTTGACCCCGTCGGGCAGCCGGCGGACGACGCCGGGCAGCACGCCCAGGCCGGGGGTCTCGGGGCTCTCCTCCGACGACTCGTACAGCATCTGCATGCCGATGCACACGCCGAGGAACGGGCGGCCCGAGGCCGCGCACTCGATGGCCAGCTCGTCGAGGTCGGTGCGCTCCAGCGCCTCGATGCAGCGCCCGAAGTTGCCGACCCCGGGCAGCACGACGCCGGCAGCCTCCCGGATGAGGCCGTGGTCGGCCGTCAGGTGGGCGTCGGCGCCCACCCGCTCCAGCGCCTTCTGGGCCGAGTGGAGGTTGCCGATGCCGTAATCGAGGACGGCGACGAGCGGAGCCATGAGAAGTCGATCCTAAGGCGCCGGGCTCTCCGGGCCCGAACCGATTGCCGGCGCGTTCCAGCGGGCCAGGGTGTGGTTGTCCCGCTCCCAGCCGAGGATCGACAGCGTGGCCGTGCCCAGCAGCAGGTGCCGGCCGAACCGGGGCCGGCGGCCCACCCAGCGGGAGGCGAGCACCCGCAGGAAGTGCCCGTGGGCCACGAGCAGCGCCCGCTCGGGCGCCTCGGCCAGCACCCGGGCGATGACCCGATCGGCCCGGGCCGCCACCTGGTCCTCGGTCTCCCCGCCGGGTGTGGGATGGGTCCACAGCTCCCACCCGGGTGCGGTCTCGCGGATCTCGGGCGTGGTGAGGCCCTCGTACTCGCCGTAGTCCCACTCGGCGAGCCGCTCGTCGACGGCGTCGACGTGGAGCCCGGCGAGCGCCGCGGTGTCCCGCGCGCGACTGCGGGGGCTGGTCAGGACGAGCGCGGGCCCGTCGAACTCGCCCGCGACGACCCGCCCCGCCTCGGCCGCGAGCTCCCGACCCCGCTCGGTCAGCGGCACGTCGGTGCGGCCGGTGTGCTTGCCC
>DATBGF010000304.1:0-3235 GCA_036558145.1 Acidimicrobiales bacterium | reverse complement strand
CTGGCGGGCCAGCTGCAGCTTGGACCCGCCCGCCGGCGACTCGACGATCGCTTCGAACGCCTGGGGGATCTCGGTGCGGCTGGTACACGTGAGCCCCAGCGCGGTGTAGAAGTCGACCGCCCGGTCGAGGTCGCTCACGTTGATGCAGTACTGCCCCAGCCAGCTGGTCATCCGCCCTCCGTCGTGTCTCAGTCCGAATAGAACTGCTGGGCCCAGCGCCGGTGCTCGAGGATGAGCTTCTCCGTCTTCGTGACGACCGGCGGGTCCCGGTAGACCTTGTTCTCCCAGATCGGGATGTCCTGGGAGACCCCGGCGCAGAACGAGTCGGCCGCCTGGGCCGCGGCGTCCTCGCCGTTGGCCCGGGGCGCGGTGAACACCCAGCGCACGTGCACGTTGCCGGCGTCCAGCGGCGTCGTCGAGGACAGGAACGTCACGTAGTTCGTGATGCGCAGCACCCCGAGGCCGAGGCCGTAGCCCTCCCGCACGAAGTTGCCGCCGCCGCCCACGGCCTTCTTGTAGGTGCCGTCGGTGACGAAGCTGTCCTCGGGGATGGCGTCGGTCCCGTGGACGTAGCGGAAGTGGGCGAAGTCGACGTTGTTCTCCGCCATGTCCTGGGCCGCGACCCGGATCTCGAAGTCCCGCACGATGATCGGCAGCCACCCCTCGTCGGAGAACTCGGGGACCTCGGGCACGTCGTAGAACGGCTCGCCGCCCTTGGCGTGGTACCAGGCCCAGATCATGTGGTTGCGCTCCAGCGTCGGGTAGGCGCGGCCGTGGGCCTTGGGCGGGATGCGGGGCAGGTCGCCGTAGGGGATCTCCACGCAATTACCGGTCTCGCCGTCGAAGCGCCAGCCGTGGAACGGGCAGCGGATGCAGCCGTCCTCCACCCGGCCGCCGACGGCCAGGTGCGCCCCGAGGTGCGGGCAGTGGGCGTCCATGACCCGGGGCTCGCCCCCCGCGGTGCGGTAGAGGACGAGGTCGCGGTCGAAGTAGCGCAGCGCCCGCACGTCGCCGGGCGCCAGCTCGGCCGAGGTCGCCACCACGAACCAGCCGTTGGGGATGCCGAAGGGGTAGCGGGGCCCGTCGAAGTGGGTGACCCGCCGGCGCCGGCTGAGGTCGCTCAGCAGGCCGGGGTCCCGGGGCATGGGCAGGCCCGCGGGCAGCCCGCCGTTGTCCCCGTTGGGGCTGGTCGCATTCAGCTGCCCGAGGGCAACGTCATCGGTCACGTCGGCCATGGCTGCTCGCCTCTCGGCAGGTCAGGAGTTTTTTACTCTTTGTAGACAATTCCACATCCGGTTCGCGCCGGGCAAGCGCCGACCCGGTACCGTGCCCCCATGGGATCAGCGCCGGACCCGCGGCCCAGGGTGGGCCGCCCGCCGCGCATCAACCGCCAGATGATCGCCGAGGCCGCCCACGAGCTCGGGCTGGACGGCCTGACGCTGAAGGCCGTGGCCGACCACCTCGACGTGTCGATCGCCGCCCTGTACCACCACGTGACCAGCAAGGACGACCTCATGCGGGTGGCGGCCGAGTACTCCGCCACCCGGGTGCCCCTGCCCGAGGACCACGGCCAGCACTGGGCCGTCTGGCTGTACGAGTGGGCCGTCTACAACCGGGACGTGTTCCTCGCCCAGCCCGGGCTGCTCGCCCAGTACCTGGAGGGTGCCATCTCGGCCGAGGCCATCGCGGGCAACGTCGACACGATCCTGGGCCTGCTCGTGCGCCAGGGGTTCTCGCCCCGCGACGCCAACGACGCCTACGAGCTGGTCACGTCCTGCGGCCTGGGCACGGCCGTCGCCACCCTGCGCGAGCGGGAGGCGAACGAGGCCGGCCAGCCCAACCTGGTGACCCACCCGGCGGTGGTGGCCCGCATGGAGGCGGGTGACCTCCCCTACCTGCGGGACCTGGTCGTGGACATCGCCGGCTACGGCCGCTCGCCGTTCGAGGACCGCATCGCCACGGTCCTGTGCGGGATCGCCCTGCGCCACGGCGAGGACTGGCAGCCCATCGCCGGCCTGCTGGCCGCCGAGGTGACCGCCTAGTCCTCTAGTCCCGGTCCAGCGCCACCAGGCGGAGATGGTCGTCGGACTTCTTGGCCGCGGCCAGGGGTTGGCCGCAGACCGGCTGGGGCGCCGTGCCGGTGCGCTCCACCACGCCGTGCCACGTGCCCGCGGTGCTGTCGAGGCGGACCGTCCAGCGGTCGCCGTCCTCGTCCACGACGGAGCCCTGGCGCCCGTGGTCGAGCCAGTCCCAGCCCACCTCGGCGAACACCGCGCCCTCGACGACCTGCGCCGCGGGATGGGGCATGGCCAGCGAGCCCCGGTAGTGGCCGGCCAGCGCCGCGGGCGGCACCCGGCGGTCGAGGATGGCGCCGAGCAGGGCGTCGTCCAGCCAGGCCCAGGCCGTGCCTTGGGGCAACAGCACCGCGGTGGGGGCGAACCGGTGGCCGCCCAGATGGCTCGTGCGGCGCACATGGAGGTCGGTGCGGGGCTGTGTGCCCGCGTGCAGGCTCGTCCCCAGCGAGCCGCAACAGCGGTCGCGGGCGCCGTGGCTGCACACGAGGACGTCGGCGGCCGGCGCCGGTCCGAGGTCGGCGAGGCCGCTCGCCAGGTCGCCGGCCGGGACCACCGCGGCGCGGCGCTCGTAGCCCCGGAACGGCCCGTCGGGCGCGGTGTGCAGCACGACGAGTGCCTCGCCCCGGGCGGCGCGCTCGGGGTCGGGCACCAGTCCCTGGACCCGGGCGCCCAGGGACTTGGCCGCCGCGACCACCCCGGCCAGCGCCGGATGGTCGCCGATGTCGGCGGGCCACGGCAGCGGGACCTCCACCAGCAGGAGCGCGCGGGCGTGCACCGCGGTGCCCAGCGGGTCGGCCGCCAGCGAGCGCGCCTGGGTCGAGCAGCGCAGGTCCAGCGTCTCGGTGGTGGTCACGTGCTCGCTCCCTCGGCGGCGACGGCGGCCGTCAGCCCAGCGTGTGGATCTCGGTGGGGTTCTCCAGCGCCGCCAGTCTGGCGACTCGGGACGCCATCGCGTCGGCGTGGCGCCCCATGTCCAGGATCATGACGAAGCGCCCGTCCCGGATCCCGTCCACCACCAGGTCCGCCAGCTCGTCGAGCGGCTGGACCGGCACGCCCTTCTCCCGCAGCTCGGCCACGGTCATCGGCGGCGTCTCGCGGGGCCGCTCCCGGGCCAGCTCGGGCGGTTGGTTGCGGTCCGACGTCCACAGGCCGGTGTCGAG
>DATBGF010000303.1:0-3915 GCA_036558145.1 Acidimicrobiales bacterium | reverse complement strand
ACAGGTGGACGTGATCCCCGAGGCACTCGACGGCCGCCGCATCGCCATCACCGGTGGGACCGGCTTCCTGGGCACCGCGCTCATCGAGCGCCTGCTGCGCTCCGTGCCGGGCTGCGAGCTGGTGCTGCTGGTGCGGCCGGGCAAGCGCTCGTCGGTGGTCCAGCGGGCCCGCCGCGAGATCTTCCGCAACGACGCCTTCGAGCGCCTGCGCCGCGAGCTGGGCACCGCCGCCTTCGACGAGATGGTCGACCGGCGGGTGACGGTCATCGCCGGCGACGTCGCGACCGACGGCCTCGGGCTCGACGAGGACGGCCGGGCCGCCCTGGCCGGCTGCGACATCGTCATCCACTCCGCCGCCGCCGTGGCGTTCGACTCGCCGCTCGACACCGCGGTCGAGGTCAACCTGCTCGGGCCGTCGCGGGTCGCGCTCACGCTCCACGACCTGGGCGTCACCCCCCACCTGGTGTCCGTGTCCACCTGCTACGTGGCCGGCAACCGCCGGGGCGCGGCCCCCGAGGAGCCGGTGCACGAGAGCCCGTTCTTCGTGGACGCCGACTGGCGCCGCGAGGTCGAGGGCGCCCGCCAGGCCCGGCGCGACACCGAGGCCGAGAGCCGCAAGCCCGAGGCGCTGGCCCGGTTCCGCAAGGAGGCCCGGCGCGAGCTGGGGGCGGCCGGCACGCCGGCGCTGGCGGCCAAGACCGAGCAGCGCCGCCAGAACTGGGTGCGGGAGCGCATGGTCGAGATCGGCGTGGCCCGGGCCGCCTCGCTGGGCTGGCCCGATGCCTACGCCTACACCAAGGCGTTCGGCGAGCGAGCACTGCTCCAGCAGCGGGGTGACCTCCCGGTGTCGATCGTGCGGCCCTCGATCATCGAGTCCTCCTGGGCCGAGCCCCGGCCGGGCTGGATCCGGGGCTTCCGCATGGCCGAGCCCATCATCATCAGCTACGCCCGCGGCCTGCTGAAGGAGTTCCCCGGCGTCCCCGAGGGCACCATCGACGTGATCCCGGTCGACCTGGTGGTGGCGGCCGTGATCGACGCCGCCGCCGGGGACCCGCCCAGCGAGCCCGCCATCACCCAGGTCGCGTCGGGGTCCACGAACCCGCTGCGCTACCGCAGCCTGGTGGACCTGTCCCGCACCTGGTTCCTGGAGCACCCGCTCTACGACAGCGAGGGCCAGCCCATCGTGGTGCCCGACTGGTCGTTCCCGGGTCGGGGCCGGGTCCAGCGCCAGCTCCAGCGGGCCAAGACCACCATCGAGCGGGCCGAGACCACGCTCCAGGCCCTGCCCCTGCGCGGCCGCCAGGCGCTGTGGTCGGCCAAGCTGGAGGAGCGGCGCGAGGAGGCCGAGCGGGCCCTCGGCTACGTCGAGCTGTACGGCGCCTATGCCGAGTGCGAGGCGATCTACGGCGTCGACCGGCTGCTGGCCCGCTACGAGCGCCTCGACGAGGCCGACCGGGAGGCGTTCTGCTTCGACCCGCGGGTCATCGACTGGCCCACCTACGTGCGCGAGGTGCACCTGCCCTCGGTGGTGCAGCACGCCCGGGTGCGGACCACGCCGGGCGGGCGCACGGTCGAGAACCGGCCCGACCGGCTGCGCCGCCAGGTGCTGGACCCGGCCCGCCACTTCGCCGCCTTCGACCTGGAGAACACGCTCATCGCCTCCAACGTGGTGGCGTCCTACGCCTGGCTGGCCACCCGGCGGCTGCCGTCGGAGGACCGGTTCCGCCAGGCGCTGCGGATCCTGGCCGAGGCGCCCTCGCTGCTGGCGCTGGACCGGCGCGATCGCAGCGACTTCCTGCGCCACTTCTACCGGCGCTACGACAAGGCGCCCGTGGCCCAGCTGGACGAGGACTCGACCGAGATGTTCAGCCACCTCCTGCTGGCCAAGTCGTTCCCGGCCGCCATCCGCCGGGTGCGCGAGCACCGGCGGGCCGGGCACCGCACAGTCCTCATCACCGGGGCGCTCGACTTCGCCATCGCCCCGCTGCGGCCGCTGTTCGACGACGTCGTCTGCGCCCGGCTCGACACCCGGCCCGACGGGACCTACCGCGGCGAGCTCACTGAGGTCCCGCCCACAGGCGAGGCCCGGGCCTCCGTGCTGGCCGACTACGCGGCGGCCAACGACTTCGACCTGGCCGAGGCGGTCGCGTATGCCGACTCGACCTCCGACCTGCCCATGCTGGAGGCGGTCGGCTTCCCCGTGGCCGTCAACCCCGAGACCCGCCTGGCCGCCCTGGCCCGCAAGCGCGGCTGGCTGGTCGAGCACTTCGACGTCATGGCCGGCGCGCCCGAGCCGCCGCTGCCCATCGGCCCGGCCTGGCACGGCGGCGGGAAGCCGGGCCTGCTCACCCGGGTGCTCACCTCCAGCGCGTGGGGGAAGTCGTCGTGAAGGCGCTCGTGTTCTCCCGCCAGCCCGCCCGCTACGCGGCGGCCATGGTGGCCGGCGCCCTGCGCCCGGGCCGCGGCGCCCGCTATGGCCCGCTCTCGCTGCGGGACGTGGACCCGCCCGAGCTCCCGGCCGGGGACTGGCTGCGGCTCCGGCCCCGCCTGTCCGGCATCTGCGGCAGCGACCTGGCCACCATCGACGGGCGCTCGTCCCGCTACTTCGAGCCGATCGTGTCGTTCCCGTTCACCCCGGGCCACGAGGTCGTGGGCGACCTGGAGGACGGCCGCCGCGTCGTGGTCGTCCCCGTGCTGACGTGTGCCACCCGCGGGATCGAGCCGCCCTGCGCCTCCTGTGCGGCGGGCGCGATCAACCTGTGCGAGCGGGTCGCCTTCGGCCACCTGGAGCCGGGCCTGCAGTGCGGGTTCTGCGAGTCGACCGGCGGCGGCTGGTCCCAGGAGATGGTGGTCCACCCGTCCCAGGTGGTCGAGGTGCCCGACGGGCTGAGCGACGAGCAGGCGGTGATGATCGAGCCCACCGCCTGCGCGGTCCACGCCGCCCGCCAGGTCGACGCCGGCCGGGTGGCGGTCATCGGGGCCGGGACCCTCGGCCTGCTCACGGTGGCGGCGCTGCGCCGCCTCTCCCCCGCGACGGAGATCCTGGCCACGGCCAAGCATCCCGAGCAGCGCCGCTGGGCCAAGGAGCTGGGCGCCGACGTCGTGTGCACGCCCAGTGAGCTGGCGCGGGCGGTGCGCTCGGCCACCGGGTCGATGATGGTGGGCGACCAGCTCACCGGGGGCGTGCCGGCCGCGGTCGACTGCGTCGGCAGCGAAGCCACGCTCGACCAGGCGCTGTCGGTGGTGGCGCCGGGCGGTACGGTCCACGTGGTCGGCATGCCTGCCCGCACCACGCTCGACCTCACCGGCCTGTGGCACCGCGAGACGATCCTGCGCGGCTGCTACGCCTACCGGCGGGAGGACTTCGCCACGGCCGCGGAGCTGGTGGCCGGCGCCGGGCTCGACCGGCTGGTGAGCGCCACCTACCCGCTGGCCCGCTACGAGGACGCCATCGCCCACGCGGCGGTCGCGGGGTCCCGCGGCGCGGTCAAGGTCGCCTTCGACCTGCGCGACCCGAGGAAGGCGCGATGACCCCGATCCGATCTGCCCAGGAGCCCGACTGATGCCCCGCCCCGGTTTCGTGCTCGACGTCGACCGGTCGACGCCGCCGATCCTGTTCCACCACGGCGAGAGCCTGCGGCTGGAGCGCCTGCCCGCGGGGCGCACCCGGGTCCTGTACCCGGGAGAGCCGATCGAGCCGCTGGACGACCCCGAGGGCGCCATCCGGGCCGCGCTCGACAGCCCGCTGGGCGACTCCGAGCCGCTGCGGGCGCTGCTGCGGCCGGGGATGAAGCTCACCATCTGCTTCGACGACATCTCCCTGCCGCTGCCGCCCATGCGCCGGCCCGACATCCGCCAGCGGGTCATCGAGGCCGTGCTGGACCTGGCCGCCGAGGCCGGCGTGGACGACGTCCA
>DATBGF010000302.1:0-9931 GCA_036558145.1 Acidimicrobiales bacterium | reverse complement strand
CGAGGCCCTGGTCACGGCGGCCCGGGAGGCGGTCGTCAACGCGGCCAAGCACAGCGGGAGTCCCGAGGTCTCGGTGTACGCCGAGGTGACCGGCGGCCGGGTGGAGGCCTTCGTGCGGGACCGGGGCAAGGGCTTCGACCCGACCGCCGTCGACGAGGACCGCCACGGCATCTCCCGCTCGATCGTCAGCCGCATGGCCCGCCACGGCGGCCGCGCCGCCGTCCACAGCGCGCCCGGCGAGGGCACCGAGGTGAGCCTGAGCGTCACCAGCGTCCCCGAGGCCGCGGGATGACCCGGGTCTTCCTGGTCGACGACCACCGGCTGTTCCTGTCCGGGGTCCGGGCCGAGCTGGCGGGCCGGGTCGAGATCGTGGGCGAGGCCCTCGACGTCGAGTCGGCGGTCGAGGGCATCCGGGCGACGAGCCCCGACGTCGTGCTGCTGGACGTGCACCTGCCGGGCGGCGGTGGCCGGGCGGTGATCGAGAGCGTGCGGCCCACCCATCCCGACGTCGTGTTCCTGGCGCTGTCGGTGAGCGACGCAGCCGAGGACGTGATCGCCGTCATCCGGGCCGGGGCCCGCGGCTACGTCACCAAGACGATCGGCGCCGGCGACCTGGCCGACGCGGTCGAGCGGGTGCGCGACGGCGACGCCGTGTTCTCCCCGCGCCTGGCCGGCTTCGTGCTCGACGCCTTCGCCGGCGACCTGCCCGCGGGCGCCGCCCTCGACCCCGAGCTGGACCAGATCACGCCCCGCGAGCGGGAGGTCCTGCGCCTGCTGGCCCGAGGCTACACCTACAAGGAGATCGCCCGGCGGCTGGAGGTCTCGATCAAGACGGTCGAGACCCACGTGAGCTCGGTGCTCCGCAAGCTGCAGCTCTCGTCCCGCCACGAGCTGACCCGCTGGGCCACGGACCGCAGGCTGATCTAGCCGGGGCAGCTAGCGTGCCCC
Organism: Acidimicrobiales bacterium; assembly: GCA_036558145.1. Taxonomy (GTDB): domain Bacteria; phylum Actinomycetota; class Acidimicrobiia; order Acidimicrobiales; family VFJN01; genus ZC4RG19. The sequence continues at coordinate 8,983 of DATBGF010000302.1, read as the reverse complement.
GCCCATGGAGGGCACGGGCGAGGGCGAAGCGGGGGAAGCCACGGAGACCGCGGGCGCGGGTGACGGCGAGACCGGCCCGGACCCAGCCGGGGCGTGGCGCCGGCCGCCGCGGCACGTCGTGGTCGTGGCGGCGGTCGTGGCCGGGGTGGTGCTCATCGGCGGCGTGGCGCTCGCGGCCCAGGGCGGCGACCCGAGCCCGCCGCCCGCGGCCGACGCGGGAACCGCGCGGTCCGACCGGTCGACGTCGACTGCGACCGAGCCGGCCGAGGCCACCACCGTCGTCGCGCCGACGACCGTGGCGCCGCCGGTCACGGAGGCCGCGCCCACGAGCGCGCCCGCCAGCGCACCTCCGTCGTCGCGCCCGGCCGGGACCGCCCCGCCGGCGGCGCAGGCCGCCACCTGCTTCGCGCCGTGGCCGCCGGCGGGTGGGCCCTTGCCGACCGTCGCCGGTGGTCCCGGGCAAGCGGTCGCGTTCGGCCCACCGTCGGCGAGCTGCATGAACGCGGCCGGCGGCTGCATGGTGTCGGTCGTGCTCCGCTGGTCGGACGGCTACACCGAGGTCGGCAGCATGGTCCTGGCCGAGCCCGGGTCGTACACGGCGAGCGGCGACCGCGGCACGAACTGGAACTTCACGGTCAGCGACGACCGGCTGTGCAGCGCCAACGGCGGGAACTACGCCAACGTGTGGCCGCCGGGCACCTAGCCCTGCTGCTGCTCCTCCGGCGGTGTGGCTGCCGGGCAGGGTGGGTTCGACGCCGGGACCGAAGGTTGGGTTGGGACCGGGCTCGATCCCGGCGCCGAACACTCTGCCGCCCGCTCCGCCACCGTCGTGGTGACGAAGTCGAGCATGGTGGGGGACCACCCGACCGAGGCAGGCGGGACCGAGCTGCTGGTGTCGCCCGCAGGAGAGGTGGTCGACGTCGTCGACCCGCCGCCGTCGGGCACGATCGTCGACGTAGTCGACGTAGAGGTAGTCGATGTCGTTGATGTCGTCGTGCTGGAGGTGGACGGCGAAGTGGTGGGCGGAGTCGTTGTGGAGGGGTTGCCCGGCCGGGTCGTGGGCGGAGTCGGCGTGGTCGTGGGCGGGGCCGGCGGAGCCGTGGTGGTCGGGCTCGGTGCCGGGGCCGGGCTGGGGGCCGGAGCCGGAGTCGGGTCGGGGGCGGGGGGCGGCGGGGTGTACGCGGTGCTGCGGGGGACCGGGGCCGGGTCGACGGACTCGAAGTCCTCGAAGATGACCGGGTCCATGGGGGTCTCGCCCAGGGTGGCGGGGTCGACGCCCGGGGCCGGGGCGATCTCGCCGCTGTCGTAGGCCGACGCCAGCTCCAGGACCACGCGGACGTACTCGTCGGTGTGGTTGTAGCGCCGGACGGCCCGGGCCAGCTGGCCGGGCTCGGTCAGGTCGACGTCGCCGTTGCACAGGTAGATGCCCGCGCCCCAGGCTGCGTCGAAGATGTTGTTGGGATCGGTGCGCCCGTCGTCGTTGGCGTCCACGCCGATCGCGTCCCAGGTGGACGGGATGATCTGCATCGGTCCCACCGCCCGGTCGTAGATGTCGTCGCCGTCGAGGGCGCCGCGGTCGGTGTCGCCCACGAGGGCGATGCCGGGCCGGCCGTCGAGGGCGATGCCCCGGATCGGCTTGGTGCCGTAGCCGTCGACCCGCAGCTGGGAGCCGCCGAACTGGCCGTGGTTGGACTCGACGCGGCCGATGGCGGCCAGCACCGACCAGGGCAGGCCACACTCGGGCTCGACGCTGTTGGTCAGGTCCGCGCCGTCGAGGTAGGCGTCGAGGGCCACCTCGGGGATGCCGCTGTCGCCCAGGCCGTCGGTGATCTCGTCGTCGGAGAAGAACTCGGGGTCGGGGGCGAAGCCGGCGTCGACCACGTCGTCGGGCAGCGGCTCGTCGATGGTGATCTCGTCGAAGTCGACGTCGCCCGACACGCTGGTCCCGAGCGCTCCGCCCAGGCCGGCCCAGTCGCCGGACATGGCGCTGCGGGCCGCGTCGCTGCCCAACGGCACCAGGGCCAGGACGGCGACGACGAGCGTCGCGCGCCGCCAGCGAGGCCGCAGCCACCCCCAGGCCCGTGCCGCGCGCCCCCTCAGCCCCTTGTGCCCTCTATCGTGCATCGCGGTCGCTCCCTCGGCAGGTCCCGACAGCGCATTCGGCACCACTCCTGGGGGTGGATGAGGCCGGCTGACGGGGCTGGGCACGCAGGGGTGGGAGTGACCGCGGTCGCCAGATTTCCAGCAATTGACACGAGTCCAGGCCGTCCCTTAGCGTCCCGCTAGATGTGACGGTCGTCACTCACCGGCGTCGTCCGTGAGCGCGGGCGCGCTGACCAGGAGGGAGCTCCGTGGCTTCGACAGCAAAGCGTGGGCGCTGGGTGCGCCGCGTATCGGCATTGGCGGCGTTGGCCTTGTTGGCCACGGCCTGCGGCGGAGGCGGAGACTCCGGCGGGGGTGGCAGCAACGCGTCCGGCGGGAACGAGGGTGAGCCCCAGATGGGCGGGAAGGTCGTCTACGGCCTGGAGGCCGAGACGGCCGACGGCTGGTGCCTCCCCGAGGCCCAGCTCGCCATCTCCGGCATCATGGTCGCCCGCACCGTGTACGACACGCTGACCAGGCCCAACGCCGAGGGCAAGTACGAGCCCTGGCTGGCCAAGTCCGTCACGCCCAACGACGACTACACCCAGTGGACCATCACGCTGCGCGACGGCGTGAAGTTCCACGACGGCACCGATCTCACCGCCGAGGTCGTCAAGAACAACCTCGACGCCTACCGCGGCCAGTACCCGACCCGGAACCCGCTGCTGTTCATCTTCACGTTCAACAACATCAAGTCGGTCGACGTCGTCGATCCGATGACCGTCTCGGTCTCGATGAACGAGCCGTGGGTCTCCTTCGACGCCTACCTCTACGGCAGCGGCCGGGTGGGCATCATGGGCCAGGCCCAGCTGGACGACACCACCAACTGCGCCGAGAACATGATCGGCACCGGCCCGTTCATGAAGAAGTCGTGGACGCCGAACCAGAAGTTCGTGGCCGTGAAGAACCCGGACTACTGGGCCAAGGACGCCGAAGGCCGTCAGCTCCCGTACCTGGACGAGATCGACTACGTGCCGATCGTCGAGGTCGCCCAGCGCGTGAACGCGCTGCAGTCCGGCGACATCAACGCCATGCACACCAGCGATCCGCTGACGATCTCGGACCTGCGCGGCCTGTCCGACTCCGGTGACATCAACCTCACCGAGTCCACCGACTTCGGCGAGATCAGCTACATCATGCTGAACAGCTCGGCTCCGCCGTTCGACAACATCAACGCCCGCAAGGCCATCGCGTACGCCTTCAACTTCGACGACTACAACCAGATCCGGGGCAAGGGGATCCTCAAGCAGGCCACCGGCCCGTTCGCTCCCGGCAGCGTCGGCAACCTCGACGACACCGGGATGCCGACGTTCGACCTCGACAAGGCCAAGGCAGCCGTCGCGGACTACAAGGCGGAGACGGGTCAGGACCTGAAGTTCAGCTACACGACGACCCAGGCTGCCTCGACTGTGGCCGACGCCGAGTTCCTCAAGCAGGAGGCCGAGGCGGCCGGCATGTCCGTCGAGATCGTGACGGTCGACCAGTCGACCCAGATCGACACGGCCATCAACGGGGACTTCCAGGCCATCGGCTGGCGCAACCACCCCGGTGGCGATCCGGACGAGCAGTACGTCTGGTGGAACTCGACCTACCCGACGAACTTCGGCCGGTTCAAGGATCCCGAGATCGACAGCCTGCTGGAGCAGGGCCGGACCACGGCCGACTCCGGGCAGCGCAAGACGATCTACGAGGACCTGAACAAGCGCTTCGGCGAAGAGGTCTACAACCTGTGGAACTACTACACGCCCTGGTCGGTGGCCACGGCCACGAACGTCCACGGGGTGCTGGGTGAAGGCCCGACAGCGAAGGAGCCGTTCCCCGGCCTGGCCGTAGGCAACCCGGTCACCTACATGTGGGTCGACCAGTCCTAGCGGGGAGGGCACCAGCACCGTGCGCGCCATCCTGCGCCAAGCAGTCCACCTCTTGGTCGTGCTGTTCTGCGTCACGCTCTTCGTGGCGCTGCTGACCAGCATGCTGCCGGGCGACCCGGTGAACGCCATCGCCGGCTTCGGCAGCGACGCCCAGAAGGAGCAGATCCGAGAGAGGCTCGGTCTCGACGACCCCATCCCGGTGCAGTACGTGCGCTGGGTGGGGGACTTCGCCCGGGGCGATCTCGGCGACTACTGGTCCGTGACCGGGTCCCGCCCGGTCATGGACCGGGTGAAGGATGCGCTGCCGGTGTCGCTGCAGCTCATGCTGTACGCACAGGTCCTGGCGCTGGTCGTCGCCATCCCCCTGGGGGTGGCGACGGCCTACCGGGCCGGCTCGCGCTTCGACCGAGCCTCCAATGCCACCGCGTTCGGGATGCTGGCGATACCCAACTTCGCCCTCGCCCTGGTGCTGGCGTACTACGTCGGCGTCAGAGCGGGGTGGTTACCGGTGAGCGGGTACGTCTCTCCCAGTGAGGACCTGCTCGAACACTTCCGGCGCATGGCGATGCCCGCCATCGCCCTGGCCGTCGGCCAGATCGCCGTCTACATGCGCCTGCTGCGCAGCGACATGATCGCCACGCTGCAGGAGGACTTCATCACCATGGCCAAGGCCAAGGGCATCTCCCCCCGGCGGGTGCTGTGGCGTCATGCGCTGCGGCCCTCCAGCCTCACGCTGCTCACCGTGGCCGGGCTGAACGTGGGGACGCTCATCGGCAGCACCGTGGTGGTGGAGGTCATCTTCTCGTTGCCCGGTCTCGGCAGCCTCCTGTTCGAGGCCATCACCGCCCGCCAGTACATCGCGTTCCAGAGTCTGGTGGCGATCATCGCCATCGGCTACGTGCTGTTGAACTTCCTGGTGGACGTGCTCTACGCCGTGCTCGACCCGAGGATCCGCCATGCCCGAGCCTAAGGTCGACGTGACCGCCGACGTCGGCGGCGCGTCCGAGCTCCCGTCCCTCACGCCGATCACCACCGTCCAGCCCGTCGACCTGGTCCGAGCCGACGGCGGCGTCCCTCTCGCCGGGCGGGCCGCACGCCGGGGCCGGCTCGGCATCGGGGGGTACCTGTCGCTCGGCTGGCTCTTCCTGATCACCGCCCTGGCGATCCTGGCGCCGATCCTGCCGCTGGACGACCCCAACGAGTCCATCGCGGCCATCGCCCGCCAGCCACCCGGAACCGACGGCCACATCCTGGGCGGCGACGGCCTCGGCCGTGACCTGTTCAGCCGCATCATCTGGGGCGGGCGCGCCTCGCTGATGATCGGCACGCTGTCGGTGCTGCTGGGCCTGATCCTGGGCGGCCTCCTGGGCCTGATCGCCGGCTACTTCCGCGGTCGCTGGGACAACGTGCTGACCGGCGGGTTCGACGTGCTGCTGTCGTTCCCCCAGCTCATCCTGGCCCTGACGCTGGTCACCGTGTTCGCCTCCGGGGCGGGCACCAGCTACACGCAGCGCATGACCGTGCTGATCCTGGCCCTGGGCGTCGTGTCCATCCCCGTGCTCGGGCGCATCACCCGGGCCAACACGCTGTCCTGGTGCCAGCGCGAGTTCGTGATGGCCTCGCGCGCCCTCGGGGCCAAACAGCGGGAGATCATGTTCAGAGAGGTGTTGCCCAACGTGCTGCCCGCCATGTTCTCCATCGCCCTGCTGGGCGTGGCCGTGGTCATCGTGGCCGAGGGTGGTCTCAGCCTGCTGGGCGTGGGGACGCCGCTGCCGACGCCGTCGTGGGGCAACATCATCGCCGAGGGTCGCAGCGACCTGCGCACCTCTCCCTGGATAGTGATCGCGCCCACGGTCGTCATCTTCTTCACCGTGTTCGCCCTCAACTACCTGGGCGACGTGGTCCGGGCCCGGTTCGACGTGCGGGAGAGTGCGCTGTGATCCTCAGCCGCCGCCGGGTGGCGCCCGTCGCCGCCGACTACCACCAGCCGGGCACCCGCCTGCTCGACGTCAACGACCTCAAGACCCACTTCCGCACGCCGAGGGGCATGGTGCGGGCGGTCGACGGGGTGTCCTTCTCGCTCGACCGGGGCCGCACCCTCGGCCTGGTGGGCGAGTCCGGGTGCGGCAAGTCGGTGCTGTCCCGCTCGATCATGGGCCTGCTGCCCAGCACGGCCGAGCGCACCGGGGAGATCATCTTCGGCAGCGAGCGCCTCGACACGCTGGGGCCCGAGGCGCTGCGGGCCTACTGGGGCACGCAGATGGCGATGGTCTTCCAGGACCCGATGACCTCGCTCAACCCGGTGATGCGCATCGGCAACCAGCTCACCGAGTCGCTCCTGGTCCACACCGACATGGACAAGAACCAGGCCAAGGAGACGGCCCTGGCGCTGCTCAAGTCGGTGCACATCCCCGAGGCCGAGCGGCGCCTGAAGCAGTACCCGCACGAGCTGTCGGGCGGCATGCGCCAGCGGGTCGTGATCGCGGTCGCGCTGGCCTGCGGCCCGCAGCTGCTCTTCGCCGACGAGCCCACGACCGCTCTCGACGTGACGGTGCAGGCCCAGATCCTGGACCTGCTCTCGGAGCAGCAGCGCGAGCGCCACATGGCCGTCGTCCTGGTCAGCCACGACCTCGGCGTGGTGGCCGGCCGCACCCACGACATCGCGGTCATGTACGCGGGCCAGATCGTCGAGCAGGCGCCCACCGAGGTGCTGTTCTCCGAGGTGCGGATGCCCTACACCGAGGCCCTCCTGCGGTCCGTGCCCCGGCTGGAGAACGACAGCCACACCCGCCTGGCGGTGATCGGCGGGCGCCCGCCCGACCTGATCGACCCGCCGTCCGGCTGCCGGTTCGCAGCCCGCTGTCCCTACGTGCAGCCCAAGTGCCTGGAGGAGCAGCCGCCGCTCCAGGAGGCGGAGACCCCGGGCCACGTGTTCCGCTGCTGGTACCCGGTGGGCACCGAGGCGGGCAAGGAGGCGCTGGAGCGCAACCTGGCCGCCCAGCTGCCCCAGGCCGAGGCGGCGGTGTCGGGTGATCTCGCCGTGGAGGCGTCCTGATGGCCGGCACCGGCACCGCCCACCTGCGGCCCACCGACGACGTCCTGCTCCGCGTCGAGCACCTGGTCGTGAACTTCGCCGGCGGCCGCGGTCGCACCGTGTCGGCCGTGGCCGACGTCAGCTTCGACGTGGCCGAGGGCGAGACGCTCGGCCTCGTGGGCGAGTCGGGCTGCGGCAAGTCGACCGCCGCCCGCGCCGTCATGCAGCTGCCCGCGCCCACCTCCGGCAGCGTGCTGTTCAAGGGCAAGGACCTGACCAAGGTCCACGGCGAGAAGCTGCGGACCCAGCGGCCGCAGCTCCAGATCGTGTTCCAGGACCCGATCTCGTCGCTCAACCCGCGGCGCACGGTCGGCGACATCGTCGGCGCCCCGCTGCGCATCTGGAAGCGGGGCACACCGGCCGAGCGGCGGGCCAAGGTCGACGAGGCGCTCGACGCCGTCGGCCTCGATCCCGCGATCGCCCGGGACAAGCGGCCGCACGAGTTCTCGGGCGGCCAGTGCCAGCGCATCTGCATCGCCCGGGCCCTGGTGCTCGAGCCCAAGCTCATCATCTGCGACGAGCCGGTCTCCGCCCTGGACGTGTCGGTCCAGGCCCAGATCCTCAACCTGCTCGAGGACCTGAAGGAGCGCTACGGCCTCACGCTCGTGTTCATCACCCACGACCTGGCCGTGGTCAAGAACGTGAGCGACCGCGTGGCGGTCATGTACCTGGGCAAGATCTGCGAGCTGGCCGCTCCGAACCGGCTCTACGCCTCGCCCGCCCATCCCTACACGGCGGCGCTGCTGTCGTCGATCCCGGTCCCGGACCCGAAGGTGACCACGCTGTCGAGTGGTCTCGTGCCCGGCGACCTGCCATCACCGCTCGATCCGCCCAGCGGATGTCGGTTCCGGACCCGCTGCCCGCGGGCCCAGGAGCGCTGCGCGGTCGAGCAGCCGCAGATCCGCGAGGTGGCCGACGGCCAGTTCGTGGCCTGCCACTTCCCGCTCGTGGGCGACGTGGCGCCCGCGGGGGACGTCCAGCCGGCGAGCCAGCCGGTGAGCTCGGGGGGCAACGGGGCCGGTACGGAGGCCTCGGGCGGCGACGACAGCACGCCCGAGGTCCCGTCCGGCTCGTCGGATGCGGCGCCGCCTGACGCCCCCTCCGACACGCCGGCAGGAGCGCCCACGGACGCCTCCTCCGGCGACGGCGCTCGCGCCGGCTGACCGGATGGACAGCGTCCGCGACGGACACACCGACCTGCGTCGCCGCCTGGAACCGGCCGAGCGGCGAGCGCAGATAGTGGTCGCGGCCGCCGAGGTGTTCCGCGGCCGCGATCCGGCCACGGTGCGGTTCGAGGAGGTGGCACACGCCGCCGGGGTGTCCCGCTCGCTGGTGTACGCCTACTTCGGCGACCGGGGCGAGCTCATCGCCGCGGTCTACCTCCACAGCCTGGCGGGCGTCGATGCCGACCTGTCCGCCCTGCTCAGGGACGGTCCGGTCGACGAAGCCGGCCTGGCCGTGGTGGTGCGCTCGTACCTGAAGCTGGCGGCCGAGAACGCCGACTCCTGGCACCTGTTCGCGGCCGCGGGCGCCATCGCCCACCCCGCCGTGCAGGAGGCCCGCAAGGCCCGCTGCCAGCGCATCGCCGACACGTGGGGTGGCGGCCCGGCCGAGCGACTCCTGGCCCGTGGCCTGGTCGGGATGCTGGAGGCGGCGGCCAGCGAGGGGCTCGAGCACAAGGCCTGCAGCCTCGACGAGGCGGTCTCGCTGCTGACCGCCGCGGTGTGGAACGGCGTCGGCACTCTTCCCAGGTCTGAGTGAGAGAGCGCCAGCGAACGAACCAGACACACAGTGCGTTACTCGGCGCTCCGGTACGGAGTGCCGATCGCTCATCGGCGTGTGTCCCGCAGGGACCACGCGATGAGCGTTCTGTTCA
>DATBGF010000301.1:0-4533 GCA_036558145.1 Acidimicrobiales bacterium | reverse complement strand
CCTTGACATCTCGGCAAGGATGGGCCGGACCTGTACAGGAGGCAGCAGTGAGCGAGCTTGTCGAGCGAACCAGAAACACAGTGCGTTACTCGGCCCCGTGGGCCGAGCGCTCGCTGCGCGCAGCCCGAAGGGTGCGCCAGTGAGCGACTTCAGCGCGGAGGAGCGGACGGCGTCCAACGGCCCGGCCCCCTACCCGGCCCGCAGTGACGAGGGCCTGCGCCCGTCGGCGATCGCGACCCCACCCGGCGTGGCGGAGCGGCCGGCGGCGGTGCCGCCCCGCGCCGTGGCCCCGACCGCCCCGACGGCGGCCGCGTCCCCCCGGCCCCACGAGCTCAAGGGCCGCATCCACATCGCCGACGAGGTGGTGGAGAAGGTCGCCGGGCTGGCGGCGATGGAGGTCGAGGGCGTGGCCGACCTTGGCGGCGACTTCGCCCGGGCGCTGGAGAGCGTGCGCGAGCGCATCGGCATCGGCAACAAGCGGGGCGACCAGGGCGTCAAGGCCGACGTGCAGGGCCACCAGGTGGCCATCTCGGTGACGATCATGGTCGAGTTCGGCCACGTCGTCCTCGAGGTCGCCCGCCAGGTCCAGACCAACGTCGCCGTGCAGACCCAGCGGATGCTGGGCCTCACCGTGGTCGAGGTCAACGTCACGGTGGACGACGTGCGCACGCCCAAGCCCGCCCGCCGCGAAGAGGACGAGTCGGAGATCGTCGGCGCCTAGGGCCGAGGGCCTAGGTGGCCGGGAGCCGGTTGATGGCGTGGTCGCCGGCTCCCCACAGGTACTGCACCGCGTAGGCGCGCCACGGCCGCCAGCGCTCGGCGCGCGCCACCAGCGCCGCTGGCGTCGCCGGTAGGCCGAGCGCCCGCGCCGCCACGCGCACGCCGAGGTCGGTGGGCGCGAAGGCATCGGGATCGCCCAGCCCCCGCATGGCGATGACCGCCCGGGTCCAGGGCCCGATGCCCGGCAGGCCGGCCAACGCGTCGGGCGCGACCTCGCGTTCGGTGAGGGTGCGGGCGAGGGTGAGGACCGTGGTCCGCCGGCTGGCCGGCATGGCCAGCACCGCCGGGTCGACCGCGGCGATGGCGGCCGGCGTGGGGAACAGCCGGGTGAGCCCGCCTTCGGGATCCTCGACGGGCTCGCCCGCGGCCGCCGCCAGCCGGGCGCCGAGCGTGCCCGCCGCGGCCACGCTGACCTGCTGACCGAGGACGACCCGCACCGCCATCTCCGCGGGATCGACCGTGCCGGGTATCCGGCGCCCGGGCGCGGCGGCCACCAGAGGCGCCAGGACCGGGTCCGCGGCCAGCGCCGCGCCGATCACCTCGGCGTCGGCGTCGAGGTCCAGCAGGCGGCGGCAGGCGGCCACTGCGACCGGGACGTCGGCCTCGTCCACCAGCCGGAGCCGGCACGTCACATGATCGGCGTACGGACCCTCGTGAGGAGTGAGCGCGACGATCCCCGGCCCCGACGGCAGGCGCAGGGTGCGCCGGAAGGCGCCGTCGCGCCATTCCTCCACCCCGGGCACCGCGGTGGCGATCAGGTGGCCGAACAGGCTGTCGGGCCACAGCGGCGGGCGGTAGTCCAGGCGGAGCTCGCGCAGCACGCCGAGAGGGTCGCGGCCCCGGCTCCCCCGCGCCACCCGATTGCCGCTGTGACATGTGGCTCGTTGACATGTGACCAAATGGTCACCTATCTTCGTCACCGTGAGCGACGACGACCGTGTGTTCAAGGCGCTCGCCGATCCGACCCGACGGCTGCTGCTCGACCTGCTCTTCGCCCGCGACGGCCGCACGCTCACCGAGATGGAGTCGGAGGTGGAGATGACGCGCTTCGGCGTCATGAAGCACCTGCGGGTGCTGGAGGACGCCGGGCTCGTGGTCACGCGGCGCTCGGGCCGGGAGAAGCTGCACTTCCTCAACCCGGTGCCGATCCGCCTCATCCACGACCGCTGGATCGACAAGTACACCGAGCGCCAGGTCACGGCGCTCACCGACCTCAAACGACAATTGGAGGAAGAGGCATGACCAGCACCGAGACCGAGACGGAGCCCGGGACCGACCCTGCGACAGACCCCCTGACCACGGTCCAGGTCCACAGGGTTTACATCAAGGCCACGCCCGAGCGGATCTGGGAGGCGATCACCAGCTCCGAGTGGACCCAGCGCTACGGCTACGGCGGCGCGACCGAGATCGACCTGCGGCCCGGCGGCCAGTACCGCAACCTGGCCAGCCCCACGATGAAGCAGTTCGGCGCACCCGACGTCGTGGTCGACGGCGAGGTGCTGGAGGCCGACCCGCCCCGCCGGCTGGTCCTGACCTGGCGCCTGCTCATGGACCCCGCCATCGCCGCCGAGGGCTTCACCCGCCTGACCTACGAGATCGAGCCCCAGGAGGGCGGCTTCACCCGCCTCACCGTCAGCCACGACCTCACCGGCGCTCCGAAGCTGGCCGTGCTGACCGGCGGCCTGTCCGAGGGCGACGGCGGTGGCGGCGGCTGGCCGTGGATCCTCAGCGGCCTGAAGTCGCTGCTCGAGACGGGCGAGACCATGGTCATCGGCGGGGACGCCTGAGCCCCTGGCGTCCCGGCATGGAAGGCGGCGGCAGAGGCCTGCACCCCACGGGCCTCCGCCGCCAGCCCCTTGCCTGCCCGCTCCGGGCCCGTCCCAACCGTGCCTCCCGGGTCGCCCGATCCCGAGAAAGCGCTCCCATACCCTGAGCGGCGGTGACAGAATCGCCGTTCCGCCCCGCGCCGGCGATGACTTTCCGGCACCCCCGCCGTCAGACACGTCACCGCCGCACACCCGTCCCCCACATCCAGGAGCAGACCCCCCGTGTTCTCCCGACTCGGCACCTGGTGCCACGACCACCGCAGGCTCGTACTCGGCCTCTGGGTCGCCGTCGTCGTCCTCGGCTTCGCCGTGGCCGGCGTGGCGGGCAGCGCCTTCCGCGACGACTTCAACCTCCCCGACGTCGAGTCCAAACAGGGCTTCGACATCCTCGACGACCACTTCGGCGGCCAGGGCACCGGCGCGGTCGGCACGATCGTGTTCGTGGCCGACCAGGGCGTCGACGACGCCCAGGTCAAGGCAGGCATGCAGGACCTGTTCGCCGAGGTGGCCGACATCCCCGACGTGATCCGCGTCCAGAGCCCCTACGACGAGGGCAACGAGGGTCAGATCTCGTCCCGCGGCGACGGCGCGAACCGGATCGCCTACGCCAACGTCGAGCTGCCCGACGACATCGACCTGACGCAGGCCGGCAAGATCCGCGACCAGATCAACGAGGACGTACCCGACATCGGCGGCCTGCGCGTCGAGCTGGGCGGGTTCGTGTTCTCCGAGTTCGAGCAGCCCTCCTCGGAGCAGGTCGGCCTGGCCTTCGCCATCATCATCCTGATCGTGGCCTTCGGCTCGGTGCTGGCCATGGGCCTGCCCGTGGGCGTGGCGCTGTTCGGCATCGGCCTCGGCACGGCGATCATCACCGTCCTCAGCAACGTCCTGACCATCCCCGACTTCGCCACGTTCCTCGGGATCATGATCGGGTTGGGCGTCGGCATCGACTACGCGCTGCTGATAGTCACGCGCTACCGCGAGCAGCTCCACGACGGGCACTCCGTGCGCGAGTCGGTGGCCATCGCCCTCGACACCGCCGGGCGGTCCGTGCTGTTCGCCGGCACCACCGTGGTGATCTCGCTGCTGGGCATGCTGCTGATGGGCGTCACGTTCGTCCAGGGCCTGGCCGTCGGCGCCGCCTCCGTGGTGGCCGTCACCGTGGCCGCCTCGCTGACGCTGCTCCCCGCCTTCCTGGGCTTCGCCGGCACGCGCATCGAGCGCACCCGGTGGCGGGGCCTCATCGCCGCCGGCCTGGTCGCCCTGGCCCTGCTCGGCGGCGGGCTCGGCTTCACCCCGCTGATGGTCTGCATCCCGCTGGCCCTGGTGGTCATCGTGGCGGGCTTCTTCTTCGAGCCCCTCAAGCGGGAGGTGCCCCGGCGGGCGCCGAAGCCCCGCAACCAGACCACCGCCTACCGCTGGAGCCGGATCATCCAGCGCCGGCCCTGGACCTCGGCGCTGGTCGGCGCCCTCGTGCTGGTGCTGCTGGCCCTGCCGGTGCTGGGCCTGCGCCTCGGGTTCTCCGACGAGTCCAACTTCGCCGAGAAGACCTCGACCAAGCAGGCCTACGACCTGCTGGTGGACGGCTTCGGGCCCGGCTTCAACGGCCCGCTGATGCTGGTCGCCGAGCTGCCGGAGGGCACGAGCCTGTCCGACCTCGGCGCCATCGGCGATGCCGTGGCCGGCGATCCCGGCGTGGACTCGCTGTCCGACCCGCGGCCCAACGACCCCGAGAACCCGACCGCGGCGATGTGGCAGCTCGTGCCGGCCAGCGGCCCCCAGGACGAGGCCACCACGTCCCTGGTGAACCGGCTGCGCGACGACGTCCTGCCACCGGTCGAGCAGGCCGCGGGCGTCGACGTCAAGGTCATCGTCGACGGCGTCAACAACCCGTCGCTGCAGACCCAGTGGATGTACTTCGATCTGA
>DATBGF010000300.1:0-2375 GCA_036558145.1 Acidimicrobiales bacterium | reverse complement strand
GTGCTCGACGGCGACCGCGGGGTCTTCCACGTGGTGGGCACGCCCACGGTGTCCCGCTCCTGGGCCGAGGTCGCGGCCGCGGGCGGCGACGGCGACGGCCTGGCGGTCGAGACCGACTTCACCGCCGAGCAGCCGACGTTCCCGTCGGGGACGCACGTGGCCGTGGTCGAGGTCGACACCGAGACCGGCCACGCCCGGCTGGTCCGCCTGGTGGCCTGCGACGACGCCGGCCGGGTGCTCAACCCGCTGCTGGCCGAGGGCCAGCGCCACGGCGGCCTGGCCCAGGGCGCGGCCCAGGCACTGTTCGAGGAGGTGGCCTTCGACGCCGACGGCAACCCCCTGACCACGAACTTCGCCGACTACGCGTTCCCCTCCGCCGCCGAGCTGCCGTCCTTCGAGCTGGTCGACTTCGCCACGCCGACCTGGGTGAACCCGCTGGGTGCCAAGGGCATCGGCGAGTCCGGCACCATCGGCTCGACCCCCGCGGTGCAGAACGCCGTGGTCGACGCGCTGGCCCATCTGGGCGTGCGCCACGTGGACATGCCCTGCACGCCCGAGAGGGTCTGGCAGGCCATCCGGTCCGCTTCCGCCTGAATTCACGTTTCGGCAAGCACGCTGCTCGCAAAGCGGGCAGGATGACGTTCGTCACAGCCGGAGTCAGGCATCACGGGAGGGATCCACGTGAGAATCACCGTGTCCGTCAACGGCGAGGAGCGGTCGAGCGAGATCGAGCCCCGCCGGCTGCTCGTCCACTACGTGCGAGACGACCTCGGTCTCACCGGCACCAACGTGGGGTGCGATACCTCGTCCTGCGGGGCCTGCACCGTCCTGCTCGACGGTGAGTCGGTCAAGTCCTGCACCGTGCTCGCGGCCCAGGCCGACGGGCACGAGGTCACCACCATCGAGGGCCTCGCGGCCACGGCCGGCGCCGCCAACGGCGACGCCACGCTGCACCCCATGCAGCAGGCGTTCCACACCGAGCACGGCCTGCAGTGCGGCTTCTGCACCCCGGGCATGGTCATGGCCGCGGTGTCGCTGCTGGCCGAGAACCCGCACCCGAGCGAGGAGGACGTGCGCGTCGGGCTGGAGGGCAACCTCTGCCGCTGCACCGGCTACCACAACATCGTGCGGGCCGTGATGGCCGCCGCGGGCCAGGAGGTATCGGCATGACCGCTACCGACGAGACCACCGCTTCCGCCACCGGTGGAGCGTTCGGCCGGCGGTTGCTCCGCAAGGAGGACGCCCGGCTGCTCACCGGCGAGGCCCGCTTCGTCGACGACCTCGCCATCCCGGGGGCGCTGTGGCTGGGCATGGTGCGCAGCCCGTTCGCCCACGCCCGCATCGGCAACATCGACGCCAGCGCCGCGCTGGCGATGCCCGGCGTCCGCGAGGTGCTCACGGGCGAGGACCTGAACGACGCCTACCTGTCGCCCATGCCCTGCGCCTGGCCGGTCACCGACGACATGAAGGCGCCGGAGCACTGGCCGATCGCCACCGGCAAGGCCTGCTACGTGGGCGACATCGTGGCCGTGGTGGTGGCGGACAGCCGCTACGGGGCGGCCGACGCGGTCGACGCCGTAGTGGTCGACTACGACCCGCTCCCGGCTGTGTCCGACCTGGAGGAGGCGGCGGGCGACAGCGTGGTCATCCACGACGGCCTGGGCACCAACCGCAGCTACACGTGGACGCTCTCGCCCGATCCCGCCGCGGTCGACGCCGCGTTCGCCGGCGCCGCCCACACGGTCGACGAGACCTACGTGCAGCAGCGGCTGATCCCCGAGGCCATGGAGCCCCGGGGCGTCGCCGCGGTCCCCGGCGTGTACGGCGGCGACCTCACCTTCTACTCGGCCACCCAGATCCCCCACATCCTCAAGGTGCAGATCGCCGCGGTGTGCGGGGTGCCCGAGCACAAGGTCCGGGTGGTCGCCCCCTCGGTGGGCGGCGGCTTCGGGTCCAAGCTCAACGTCTACGCCGAGGAGCTGATCACGGTGGCGGTGGCCCGCCGCCTGGGCGCCCCGGCCCGCTGGACCGAGAGCCGGTCCGAGAACGCGGTCGCCACCATCCAGGGCCGGGGCCAGATCCAGCACATGGAGCTGGCCGCCGACGCCGACGGCAAGGTCACCGCCGTGCGGGTCAACCTGACCGCCGACATGGGCGCCTACCTGCAGCTGGTGACCCCGGGGATCCCGCTGCTCGGCGCCTTCCTCTACCACGGCGTCTACGACGTCCCCGCCTACCACTTCGAGTGCACCGGGGTGTTCACCAACAAGACGCCCACCGACGCCTACCGGGGCGCGGGGCGGCCTGAGGCCACCTACGCCATCGAGCGGGCCATGGACGCCCTCGCCCGCGAGGTCGGGGTGGACGGGGCCGAG
>DATBGF010000299.1:0-3362 GCA_036558145.1 Acidimicrobiales bacterium | reverse complement strand
ATCGCCTTGGTGATCATGTGGCGCCCGGGATGGGTGCGGGCCTCGGTCCGGGAGATCACCCCGGCCCGGACCAGCTCGGCCGCGGCGTTGTCGTCGTCGGTGATGCGGGTGACCCGCTCGGCCGTGACCAGCCAGGCGGGCGAGTCGCCCACCCCCGCCACCAGCCACAGGCTGCCCGCGGCCCTGTCCGCGGCCAGCGCCGCCAGCGTGAGCGTGGCCGCCATGAACGCCACGGTGGGATCGTCGCGCTGGCCGGCCCGCACGGCCGCGTTGGCGCCCTGCACCGCCTCGTGCACCACCCGGTCGTCGATCCGGCCGGCCGATCCCGCCAGGCGCTCCACCACCGCCTCGACGGTCAGGGTGGCGGCCTGGGCGCCGCCCCGCAGCCCGCCGGCGCCGTCGCTCACCATCACCCAGCCGTCGGCGACGTCCGCTCTGTCCTGGTTGTCCGGGCGCCGCCCCCGGGCCGTGGCCCAACCGCTCTCGAACCCCATGGCCCAGAGATAGCGCTCCCAGGGCTCCCCCGCTAGGGCCAGGTGTGGCCCTCCCGGGCCCCTCGGTAGGGTGGCGGCGATGTCAGTGGACAAGGTCCTGCTCGCCGCGCCCCGCGGCTTCTGCGCGGGCGTGGAGATGGCCATCAAGGCCCTGGCCTGGATGGTGCGGGCCTTCGAGCCACCCGTGTACTGCTACCACGAGATCGTCCACAACCAGGGCGTTGTCGACCGCTTCCGGGACCTGGGCGTGGTGTTCGTGGACGACATCGCCGAGGTGCCCGAGGGCCGCCCGATCATGCTGTCGGCCCACGGCTCGGCCCCCGAGGTGGTGGCCTCGGCCCGCCACCGGGGCAGCTACGTGGTCAACGCGGTGTGCCCGCTGGTGACCAAGGTCCACCACGAGGTCAAGACCCGGGCCGGCAAGGGCTTCCGCATCGTCTACGTGGGCCACGAGGGCCACGAGGAGGCGGTGGGGACCATGGCCGTGGCGCCCGACGCCATCGACATGGTCGAGTCCGTGGCCGACGTGGACGCCCTGCCGGCGTCGGACCAGCCGGTGGCGCTGTTGGCCCAGACCACGCTCTCTCACCGCGACTGGTCGGCGGTGGCCGAGCGGACGGCCGAGCGCTTCCCCGGCCTGTGGCGGCCGGGCCGCAGCGACCTGTGCTTCGCCACCACCAACCGCCAGTCGGCGCTGGCCGAGATCGCCACCCGCTGCGACGCCGTGGTGGTGATCGGGTCGGCCAACTCCTCCAACACCCGGGCGCTCGAGAAGCTGGCCCGCGAGTCGGGCTGCGACCGGGTCTACCGGGTGAACGGCCCCGACGAGCTGCCCGGCGACCTGTCCGGGACGGTGGGCGTCACCGCCGGCGCCTCGGCCCCCGAGAGCGTGGTCGAGGCCGTGATCGCCCGCCTGGGCCCGAGCCAGGGGGTCGAGGAGGTGCGCATCACCGAGGAGGACGAGTACTTCCCGCCGCCCCGCGAGCTGCGTGACCTGCTTTCCGGCGTGGACGTGCTGGCCACCTTCGCGCTCGGTGGCTCGGTCCCCGACCGCCCGTCGCTCAACGACCGCCAGCTCCAGGCCAGCGACGTGCTGGCCATGCTGGCCTGAGCTTCGCGCTCCGGGCTACTCGGCGCGGCGGCGGGCCTCGTCGTAGAGGTCCTGGAGGCGCACGCCCAGCTCCTCGGTCATCTCCCGGACCACGCGGCGCTTGACCCGGCCCGTGCCGTCGCCGGTGGGCGGGGTGACGGGCTCGCCGACCACCATCACGATCTTGCGGGGCTTGATGAACTTCGCCCCGAGCGGCATCGCCTGGGACGAGCCGCCGATGCCGATGGGCACGATGGGCACCCCGGTGCGGGCCGCCACGAAGGCCGGGCCGTCGAACAGCTCGGCCACCTTGGGGCCCTCCTTGCGGGTGCCCTCGGGGAACATGACCAGCGACTCGCCGTTCTCGATGATCCGCATGCAGGTCCGCAGCGACTCGCGGTCGGCGGTGCCCCGGTGCACGGGGAACGCCCCCAGCATCGAGAAGAAGCGGCCCAGCGTCGGGTACTTCCAGATCGACGCCTTGCCCATGTAGCGCATCCGCGTCGAGTGGATGCACGAGACCAGGATGAAGTCCAGGTTCGACCGGTGGACCGGCGCCACGACGTAGGGGCCCCGCGGGGGCAGGTGCTCCCTGCCCCGGATCTCCAGCCGGAAGTAGAGCTTGGCCAGCCCGTGGAACAGCCCGCTCAGCGCGGTGTAGGAGCCCTTCTCCCACCACCGGGGCGGGTGCACGTCGACGGCCGCGACCCGAGCCGCCTCGTCGTGCTCGATCGGGCCCGGGGCCATCTCGACGTCACGGGCCGCCGACTCCTGCTCAGTCATCGGCGATCCTCCCCGCCAGGTCCTCCACGATCTCCTCGACGGTCATGTCGCTGGTGTCGATCTCCAGCGCGCCGTCGGCCCGGCGCAGCGGGTCGGCCTCCCGGCCCTGGTCGAGGGCGTCGCGCCGGGCCATGTCGGCCGCCACTGTCTCGTAGTCGAGGTCGGTGACCTCGGCCGCCCGCCGCTCGGCCCGGACGTCCGGCCGGGCGCTCAGGTAGACCTTGAGCACCGCGTCGGGGAACACGACCGTGCCGATGTCGCGGCCCTCCAGCACTCCCCCGCCCCGCGCGTGGGTCCACTCCCGCTGGCGGCGGACCAGCTCGGTGCGCACGCCGGGGTTGGCGGCCACCAGCGACACCGCCCGGGACACCTCGGGCCCGCGGATCTCGATGGTGGCGTCAACGCCGTCGACCGTCACGGCCTCGGTGGTGACCTCCAGGTCGACCACCCGGGCCAGCTTCTCGACCGGTTCGGGGTCGGCGGGGTCGATGCCCCGGCGCAGCGCCGCGAACGTGACCGCCCGGTACATGGCCCCGGTGTCGAGGTAGTCGAGCCCGAGGCGCTCGGCGAGCCGGCGGGCGACGGTCGACTTGCCCGACCCGGCGGGCCCGTCGATGGCGATGACCTTCACGAGGACCGCACCCTACAGGCTCCGTCCCGAGAGTCCGTCCAGCACCGTCCAGAAGCCGGGGAAGGTCTTGGCCACGCAGTCCGGGTCCTCGATCTCGACCCCGGGCACCCGCAGGCCGACCAGGGCGAAGCTCATGGCCATGCGGTGGTCGTCGTAGGTCTGCACCGTCGCCGGCCGGACGGTCCCCGGCTCGATGGTCCAGCCGTCGTCGTCCTCGGCGACGTCGATGCCGCAACGCGCCAGCTCGGTGGCGACGGCGCGGACCCGATCCGTCTCCTTGCCCCGGATGAAGCCGATGCCACCGATCCGCACGGGCCCGTCGGCGAACGGGGCGACCACCGCGAGGGTCTGCGCGGTGTCGGAC
>DATBGF010000298.1:0-4737 GCA_036558145.1 Acidimicrobiales bacterium | reverse complement strand
GCCGGCAGGACCGCGAAGCACTGCCACAGCTCGCGGTAGAGGCCGGCCCGCCGCACCTCCTCGAGCAGGATCGAGTCCGCCTCGCGGAGCACTTCGAGCCGCTCGGTCGTGACCTCGCCGATGATGCGGATCGCGAGCCCGGGGCCCGGAAACGGGTGCCGCCAGACGAGGCGCTCGGGCAGGCCCAGCTCCTCGCCGACGCGCCGGACCTCGTCCTTGAACAGGGCCCGCAGCGGCTCCACCAGCTCGAACGTCATGTCCTCGGGCAGGCCGCCCACGTTGTGGTGGGATTTGATCGTGGCCGCCCCGGTGCCGCCGCCCGACTCGATCACGTCGGGGTACAGCGTGCCCTGGACCAGGTAGCGGGCGTCCTCGAGGCCGCCGGCCGTCTCCTCGAAGATGCGGATGAACAGCTCGCCCACGATCTTGCGCTTGTCCTCGGGGTCGGTGACCCCGGCCAGGCGCTCGAAGTAGCGGTCGGCCGCCCGCACGTGGATCAGCTCGATGCGCTGGTGGCGCTGGAACGTCTCCACCACCTGCTCGCCCTCGCCCTGGCGCAGCAGCCCGGTGTCGACGAACACGCAGGTCAGCTGGGGACCGATGGCCTTGTGGACCAGCGCGGCGGCCACGGCCGAGTCGACCCCGCCCGACAGCGCGCAGATCACCCGGGCGGACCCCACCTGGGCCCGCACGGCCGCCACCTGCTGCTCGATGATCGAGGTCATCGTCCAGGTCGGCGGGACCCCGGCGAGGTGGTGCAGGAACTGGCGGATCACCTGCTGGCCGTGGGGCGTGTGCGACACCTCGGGGTGGTACTGGACGCCCCAGATGCGGCGCTCGGGCGACTCCAGCGCCGCGACGGGCGCCCCGGCCGACGTGGCGGTGGCCACGAACCCGTCGGGGACCCGTGTGATGCCGTCGAAGTGGCTCATCCACACGGTCTGCTCGTCGGGCTGGTCCACGAGCAGGCCGCCCGCGGGACTGCCGGTGACCTGAAGGGCCGTGCGGCCGTACTCGCCCTTCCCGCCGCGGGACACCTCGCCCCCCAGCTGCTGGGCGATGAGCTGGGCGCCGTAGCAGAGGCCGAGGATCGGGATGCCGAGGCCGTAGATCTCGGGGTCGAGCAGCGGTGCGCCCTCGACGTGGACGGACTTGGGCCCGCCGGAGAGGATCAGCGCCACCGGCGCCCGCTCCCGCACCTCGGCGGCCGTGATGCTGTGCGGGACGATCTCGGAGTAGACGTGCGCCTCGCGCACCCGCCGGGCGATGAGCTGGGCGTACTGGGCGCCGAAGTCCACCACCAGAGCGGTGTCGAACTCGGCCGAGGGCAGCTCGCTCATGTCAGGCGCCGCCGACCACGACGAGCTCGGCCTTCTGCAGGTCCTTGAGCGTGTCGAAGCCGCACAGGGCCATGGCCCGGCGCAGGGCGCCGGTGAGGTTGACCCCGCCGGTCGCGTCGTGGGCCGGGCCGTGGAGGATCTGCTCCAGGGTGCCCTGGGGCTCGACCCGGATCCGCTCGCCGCGGGGCAGGCTGGCGTGCACCGCGGGCATGCTCCAGTGGTAGCCCCGGCCCGGTGCCTCGGCCGCCGCCGCCAGCGGGGTGCCGATCATCACGGCGTCGGCGCCACAGGCCACCGCCCGGGCGATGTCGCCGCCCGTGTCCACGCCGCCGTCGGCGATGACGTGGCAGTAGACGCCGGTCTCGTCCAGGTGGCGCATGCGGGCGCCGCGGGCGTCGGCCAGGGCCGTGGCCAGCGGCACGCCCAACCCCAGCACCTCCCGGGTGACCTTCGCCGCTCCCGAGCCGGCGCCGACCAGCACGCCCGCCGCCCCGGTCCGCATCAGGTGCAGCGCGGCCTGGTACGACGTGCACCCGCCCACCAGCACCGGCAGCTCGTAGTGGCGGATGAAGTCCTTGAGGTTGAGCGGCTCGACCGTGCGGGCCACGTGCTCGGCCGACACGATGGCGGCCTGGATGACCAGCAGGTCGGGCTCGGCCCGCAGCACGTGCTCGGCCAGCTCCAGCGTGCGGTGCGGCGTCACCGCCACCGCGCTCAGCACGCCCGCGTCCTTGATCTGGGCGATGCGGGCGCCGATCAGCTCGGGGCGGACCGGCTCGGCGTAGATCTCCTGGAGCCGCCGGGTGGCCTTGGCCGCGGGCAGCTCGGCGATCTCCTCGAAGATCTTCTCGGGGAACTCGTAGCGGGTCCACAGGCCCTCGAGGTGGAGGACACCCGCGGCCCCCAGCCGCCCGAGCTCGATGGCGGTGGCCGGTGAGGTGACGCTGTCGCTGGGCGCGCCCAGCACGGGGACCTCGAGGTGGTAGGCGTCGATCTCACAGGAGATGTCGACGTCCTCGGGATCACGGGTGCGGCGGCTCGGCACGATGGCGACGTCGTCGAGCCGGTAGGCCCGCCGCGCCGTCTTGCCGATCCCTATCTCGACTTCGGCCATGCCGAGCCGATTCTAGTGGTGACCCCTCTCAGGCCAGGTCATCGATCAGGCCCCACAGGGCGTCCACGTGGCGCTCCTCAGTGGTCCAGGCCCCGATGGACGCCCGGACCACGTAGCGGCCGTCGAGGCGGGTGTGGGTCAGGTACACGCGGCCGGTGGCGTTCAGCGCCCGGTGCAGCGCCTCGGTGGCCTCGTCGCCGTCGCGGTGGCGCAGGCAGACCAGGTTGAGCCACACGGGCGCGGCCAGGATCAGCCGGGGATCGGCCTCGACCCGGGCGGCCAGCCCCGCCGCCAGCCGCACGTGCTCGCGCACGTGGTGGCGCAGGCCCTCGGCCCCGTACCAGCGCAGCACGAACCACAGCTTGAGCGCCCGGAAGCGCCGCCCCAGCGCCACCTGCCAGTCCCGGTAGTCGATGACCAGGCCGGACTCGCTCGCCGGGTTGCGCAGGTACTCGGGCACGATCGAGAGGGCGTCGGTCAGCGCCTGGCGGTCGGCCACCCAGAAGCACGAGCAGTCGAAGGTGGTGAACAGCCACTTGTGGGGGTCGACGACGTAGCTGTCGGCGTGCTCCAGTCCCGCCTGGGCGGCCCGCAGCTCGGGGCACACGGCCGCGGTCCCGGCCATGGCCGCGTCCACGTGGAGCCAGGCGCCCGCGTCCGCCACGATCGGCGCGACCGCCGGCAGCGGGTCGACGGCCAGCGAGCTGGTCGTGCCGAGCGTGGCCATGACCAGGGACGGAATCCGGCCCGCGGCCCGGTCCTCGGCGAGGGCGGCGGCCAGGGCGTCGGGACGCACGGCGAACCTGGAGTCCACGTCCACCAGCCGCACCGCGTCCGGGCGCAGGCCCGCCACCCGGGCGCCCTTCTCCAGCGAGGAGTGGGACTGGGTCGAGCCGTAGACCACCAGGTCGGCGAGGTCGGCACCGGCCCGCAGCGAGCGCTCCCGGGCGGCCACGACGGCGCACAGCGTGGCGTCCGAGGCCGAGTCGGCGATGGTGCCGCCGCCCGCACCCGAGGAGCGGAAGCGGTCGGGCAGGCCCAGCAGGTCGGCCATCCAGTCCAGCATCCGGGTCTCGACCTCGGTGCAGGCCGGGCCGGTCTGCCACAGCATGCCCTGGGTGCCCAGGCCGCCCGCCACCAGGTCGGCCAGCACCGCCGGTCCCGAGGTGTTGGCCGGGAAGTAGGCGTGGAAGCCCGGGTGCTGCCAGTGGGTGGTCCCGGGCACCACCACGCGGTCCAGGTCGGCCAGCACGTCGGCGAACGGCTCGGGCTGCTCGGGCGCCACCGAAGGCAGCCAGGACCCCACCTCACCAGGGCGGACAGGCGGCACGACGGGGTGGTCCTCGATGCCCTCCCAGTAGTCCGCCACCCAGTCGACCACCTGGTGGCCCCACGTCCGCAACTCGTCCGGCGTCATGTGGTAGGGCATGCTCGGAACGTACCGGACCCCCCATTAGACTCCCGCTATGGGAGCCGAAGACAGCGCCGCCGACCGCTACCCGCCGAAGTTCGCCAAAGAGGGCCTGACGTTCGACGACGTCCTGCTGGTCCCGGGCGAGTCCTCCGTCCTGCCCGCCGAGGTGTCCACCGCCACCCGGCTGACCCCCGGCATCGAGCTGGCCATCCCCATCGTGTCCGCGGCCATGGACACGGTCACCGAGGCCCGCCTGGCCATCGCCATCGCCCGCGCCGGCGGCATCGGCATCGTCCACCGCAACCTGGCCATCGACGAGCAGGTCGGCGAGGTCGACAAGGTCAAGCGCAGCCAGTCGGGCATGATCGTCGACCCGGTCACGCTCAGCCCCGACAACCTGGTCACCGACGCCCTGGCGATGATGGAGCGCTACCACATCTCGGGCGTGCCGATCACCGACGCCGACGGCCGCCTGGTGGGCCTGCTCACCAACCGTGACCTGCGCTTCATCGACCAGGTCCACCAGCCCATCGCCAACGTGATGCGCCGGCCGCCGCTCATCACCGCCCCGCTGGGCACGACGCTGGAGGGGGCCAAGGACATCCTGTGGCAGCACCGCATCGAGAAGCTGCCCATCGTCGACGGCGACGGCTTCCTGCGGGGCCTCATCACGGTCAAGGACATCAAGAAGCAGACCGAGTACCCCCTCGCCACCCAGGACGACCGGGGTCGGCTGCGGGTGGGCGCGGCCGTCGGCGTGGGGCCCGACGCCGTCGAGCGGGCCGAGGCGCTGGTGGCGGCGGGGGTCGACGTGCTCGTCGTCGACACCTCCCACGGGCACTCCCAGGGCGTCCTCGACGTGGTCAAGA
>DATBGF010000297.1:0-2089 GCA_036558145.1 Acidimicrobiales bacterium | reverse complement strand
CCAACACTCTACGGGCGGTGTGACCGAAGCGCTGGGAACTCGGGCCTCGTCGCTGCGTTCCTGGGTCCGGACCGATCCCGACATGCGAGTACCTCGGCCACACCCGGTTACCCCAGGGGGAACATGAGGGCCCCGATCCGGAGACCGGAGCCGTCACGTCGGTGGGTGTCACCGCCAGCCGATCGCCCGGAACGGCATGGCCCGGGCGTCGGCCGCCTTGACCGACGCGACCACCTTGTCGTTCGACCCGTCGGCGTCGGCCACGACCAGGAACATCTCGGTCTCGACCGC
This sequence comes from Acidimicrobiales bacterium, assembly GCA_036558145.1. Classification (GTDB taxonomy): domain Bacteria; phylum Actinomycetota; class Acidimicrobiia; order Acidimicrobiales; family VFJN01; genus ZC4RG19. The sequence continues at coordinate 1,798 of DATBGF010000297.1, read as the reverse complement.
CGCGTCCTCGCCCGAGAGCTTCTCCTTCTTCGCCAGCTCGGCGTGCCGCTGCCGCCAGGTGTAGGCGATCCGCTTGCCGTCGGGCGACCAGCAGCACCAGAACACCGTCGCGTTCAAGGGCACCCCGGCCACCTCCGCCTTCTTCTTCGTCGCGATGTCCAGAACGTACAGCCGGCGCGTCATCCCGTGGTGGTCGTCCTTCGTGCCCGGCGGCACGTCGGAGTACAGGAGCGTCTTGCCGTCCGGGGAGAGCCGGGCCTCCCCGCCCCAGAACGTCGCGTCGTAGGTGGTCAGGTCGGTCACCCGCTTCCCGTCCGCGGTCATCAGCGCCAGCTGGCCGGTCTCGTGGGTCTCGTCCTCGCGGCCCACGACCAGGGTCTTGCCGTCGGCCGACCAGTCCACCAGGAAGACATCGGTCGGCCAGGGGAGCTTGGTAACCGTGCGGGCGACGAGGTCGATGCGGACGTGCTCCACCTTCGGATTCTTCTCGCCCGGCTCGCAGCAGGCGGCGACCAGTGACCGCCCGTCCGGGGCCCAGCAGAGGCTCTCCACGTTCACGTCGATGATCGTGGCGAACTTCCCGCCGTCGAGGTCGCGAACCACGACCCGCGTCGTGCGCGGGGTGTTCCCCCCGCCGTTGAGGAGGTAGGCCACCCGCTTTCCGTCCGGGGAGAGCCAGCCGACACCGGGGACGTCGATTTCCGACCCAATCTTCGTGGCGGCGAGTTCCTTGCCGTCGGGGGCGAGGACGGTGAACCCGCCCTCGCGCATGAGCAGTAGTCGCCCGCCCGGCGCGGCCGCGGGGACCGGCGCGGCGGCGGGCGGGTTCGGGTCTTCGGGCCGGTCGGCGGCCAGCGCCACAAGGCCGATCGCGACCAGGACCGCGGCCGGGGCCGCCCACCACTTCGACGAAAACGGGGTGCGCACGATTTCCTCCGACAGTTTCAGGACACGGGAAGAAGGTCCGGGGGCGCCCGCGAGTCGGGCCGCGTCCGCGGCGAGGACGGGGCAGTTCGCCGCCCCCGCCACCGCCGCGAGTGCCGCCGGGGCCAGGCCCCGGTCGCGGAACCGGGCCGCGAGCACCTTGCGGGCCGCCGCCAGCCGGCTGGAGAGGGTGCCCTCGGGGACGCCCAACTCCCGGGCCGCGTCCGCCCGGGTCCGGCCCTCCAACTCGCACAGCACGACCGCCGCCCGGTACGCCGGCGACAGCCCGGCCACTTCCTCCAGTACCGCCCGGACGGTTTCCAGGTCCGGGCCGCCGGGGGACTGGTCGGGCACGTCGGGCAGCTCACCCACGGGGGTCTCGCGCCCGCGCCGCCGGCACGACCGGGCGAGCGCCTTGCGGGCCGCCCGCACCGCCGCCCCGAACAGCCACCCGCCGACCGCCGAGCGCTGCCGCAGCCGGTCCGCCTTGCGGGCGAGCGCCAGGAAGGTGGCCTGGAAGGCGTCGTCGGCGTCGGCGCGGTCGCGGGTGATGCGGCGGCAGACGGCCAGCACGGCCGGGCCGTGCCGCCGGACCAGCTCGGCGAACGCGGCCCCGTCGCGGGCTGCGACGTACTGGTCGAGGAGGTCGGCGTCGGTGGGTGGCGGGCCGGCGAGAGCCGCGAGGTGCAGCCGCAGCCGTGCGGCGGGAACGGGTCGGGTCGGCATCGCGGGGCCTCCGTGACCGGCCGTCCGGGCCGGTCACCAGTTACCCCCTCGGACCGGCCCGGCGCGTCGGTGGTCGACGACCATTTTTTCCGAACTCGGGACCGCCCGCCAGTCGGATGTACCCGCTGGGGGCGCACCGGCCCTGATC
>DATBGF010000296.1:0-3851 GCA_036558145.1 Acidimicrobiales bacterium | reverse complement strand
TCGCGCTCCAGGGCGTAGGCCCGGGCGACGTCCAACGCCCGCCCGGCCACGCCCGCCAGCGCCGCCGCAGTCAGGAGCGTCCCTCGCCGGCGCAGGTCCGCCGCCACCTCGGCGTCTCCGAGTTCGGTCCCTGCGCCCAGGCCGCGGTAGCGCCCGACCGGGGTGAGCGGGTCGAGCGGCACCAGCGGCTCGGGCTCGCCGAGGCCGGCGGTCTCGTGCGCCACCACGCGGTCGTCGTGCACCGCCAGCAGGACGTCGAGGTCGCCCGCGTGCTCGACCACCACGGTCCCTTCCCCGACCACTGTGTCCTCCACCGAGGTGGCGTCGACCCCGCCCACGCGGCGCTCACCGGTGGAGGCGCCGTCGACCAGCCCGGCGGCGAGCACGGTCCACAGGACCGGTCCGGGGGCGAGGTGCCGGCCGAGCTGCTCGAACACGATCACGCCCTCGACCGGCCCCAGGTCGGCCAGCCCGAACAGGCCCAGGGCGGCCAGCCCGGCCCACAGCGCGGGATCGGCCACGGCGGTCAGGGCGAAGCGGCTCTCGGCGAAGCGGGCCACGGTCTGCTGCAGCTCGACCTGGCCGCCGTCCAAGCGGAACTCCACCTTCCCTCCCCGGCGGTAGTCTGGAAACATCTAGATGTTAAAGCGTAGGCGTGCAAGGAGGCCACCGGTGAGCGACGGTCGAGTCCGCAGGGATCGGGACGATGCGAGCGGCATCGCCCGCCTGACGCTGGACAACCCGGAGCGCAGGAACGCCTACGACCCCGACATGCGCCGCGAGCTGGGCGCCCACCTGGAGGATCTCGCCTACGACGACGGCGTGAAGGTGGTCGTGCTGCGGGGCGAGGGCGGGGTGTTCAGCACCGGCGCCGACATGAACAACGCCTACTCGTGGTACGGCGAGGGCACCCGGCGGCGGCCCAGCCAGCGCCGCCGGCTGCTGACCGACCGCCAGATCTTCGACTTCTACCAGTTCTTCCTGGGCTACCCGAAGGTGACGGTGGCCGAGGTGGCGGGCTTCGCGCTGGGCGGCGGCTTCGAGCTGGCGCTCATGGCCGACATCTCCGTCGTGGCGTCGGACACGCAGATCGGCATGCCCGCCACCCGCTTCCTGGGACCGGCCCTCGGGTCGCTGCAGATGTTCTTCCACCGCCTGGGCCCGGTCCTGGCGCGGCGCCTGCTGCTCACCGGCGACACGATCGAGGCCGGCGACGTGGCCCACCTCGGGGTCTTCACCGAGGTGGTCGAGCCCGGGACGACCGAGGCCCGCGCCACGTGGTGGGCCGAGAAGGCCGCCCGCATGCCGGCCGACGGCATCGTGCTGGCCAAGGAGGCGTTCCGGCTGGTGGAGCAGCTCTCCGCCTACCAGGGCGAGCAGGTCCTCAGCCCGATCTTCCACGCCTACGGCACGAACCTGCAGTTCGGCGAGGGCGAGTTCAACTTCGTCAAGGCCCGCGCCGAGCACGGCACCAAGCGCGCGTTCGAGCTGCGCGACGAGCACTTCGACGTGCCCGAGCCCTGACGGGCGTCAGAAGTCGGTGCCGCCGTCCACGTTGACGGTGGCGCCGGTCAGGTAGCCGGCGCGCTCGGAGAGCAGGAAGGCGATCACGTCGCCCACCTCCTGGGGGCGGCCGGCGCGGCCGAGGGCGACGTGCATGCCCCACTCCTCGGCCATGACCCGCTCCAGCGCCTCGTCCAGCGGCCAGCCCCGCTCGGCCGCGTAGTGGGCGCGCATGGCCGCCAGCACCTCGGTCTCGGTGGCGCCGGGGCACACGCAGTTGGCCCGCACACCCGCGGGGCCGAACGCCTTGGCCAGGCTCTTGGTCAGAGTGGCCACGCCCGCCTTGAGCGACGCGTAGGGGACCTGGTGGGGCTTGGGCGCCCGGATGGAGTACGCCGCCGTGGTGACGACCGCGCCCCCGCCGCCCTCCACCAGCACCGGGACCGTCGCCCGGCAGGCGCGGGCCGTGGCCAGCAGGACGTCGTCGAACGTGGCCGCCCAGTCCTCGTCGCTGCCGCCCAGCAGGTCGCGCTGGCCGCGGGCGCCGAGCCCGGTGGTCACCGCCATGCCGCGCAGGCCGCCCAGGCGCTCGACGGCCTCGGCCACCAGAGCTTCCGCCGTGCCCGGCTCGGTGAGGTCGCCGGCGAGGGCGACGACGGTGGCACCGGTGGCGGCCGACAGCTCGGCCGCGGCGGACTCGGCCCGGTCCGGGCGGCGGCCGGCCAGCGCCAGCCGGGCGCCGTCGGCGGCCAGCGTGCGGGCGGCGGCGAGGCCGATGCCGGCCGTGCCGCCGAAGATCAGGTAGCCCCGGTCGCGGACGCCGAGGTCCATCAGCGCCCGCCCGTCGCGTCGACCGCCTCGGCCGCCACCTCGCGGGCCCAGCGATAGTCGGCCTTGCCGTTGGCGTGGCGCCGCACCCGGTCGCACACCACGACGGCCCGGGGCGCCTTGAAGCGGGCGATGTCGCCGGCCACGAACTCGCGCAGCTCCGCGGGGTCGAGCGTGGCGCCGTTGCGGGGAGCGACCACGGCCACGATCTCATGGCCGAAGCGCGCGGACGGCCGGCCCACGACCAGGGCGTCGGCCACGCCGGGATGGCGGGCCAGGGCCGCCTCCACCTCCTCGGCGAACACCTTCTCACCGCCGGTGTTGATGACCGTCGAGTCGCGGCCGAGCACCTCGATGCCGCCGTCGGGCAGGCGCCGGGCCCGGTCGCCGGGCACGGCGAGGCGCTCGCCGTCGACGATCGGGAACGTGGCCTCGGTCGCCTCCCGGTCGCCCAGGTAGCCGAGCGGGACCCGGCCCCGGCGGGCGGTCCAGCCGACCTCGCCGTCGCCGGGTTCCAGCACCCGGGTCCGGTCCCCGGAGATCACGGTGGCGCCGGGACCGGGGCTGAAGCCCTCGTCCTGGGCCTGGCGGCTACGCGAGCCGAAGGCCATGCCGCCGGTCTCCGACGCGCCGTAGCCGTCTCGGATCAGCAAGTGCGGGACCTGCGCCAGCAGCGCCTCCTTGAGGTGCTCGCTGGTGACCGCCCCGCCGGTCCCCAGCATGCGGAGCGAGTCGAGGTCGTAGCGCCGGCGCGCCAGCTCCTCGACCAGCGGGCGGGCGTAGGCGTCGCCCACGATCGACATCATGAACGCCCGCTCGCGCTCGACCAGTGCGAGGACCTGGGCGGCGTCGAACGGTCCGGAGTCGTCGTGGAGCAGGACCGTCGCCCCGCAGTGCAGACCGGCGTAAGCGGTCCACTGGGCGGCCGCGTGCATGAGCGGCGGGACCGCGTACCAGGCACCGCCGCTGTTGCCCGCAGCCCCGGCGGCGATCGCCGCCGCGGTCGGGCCCTCGGTCCCGCCCATGGCGGAGACGTAGATGTCGGCCTGGCGCCACAGCACCGCCTTCGGCCGCCCGGTGGTCCCGCCGGTGCAGACGAGGTAGAGGTCGTCGGGTGACGGCATGGGGAGCGGACCGGTGAGCGGCGTCCTGACGGCGTACTCGAAGCCGGTGCTGCCGGGCAGCGGGGCGACGCCGGACCCGTCGTCCACGTCCAGCAGGACGACGCCGGTGACGTCGCGGGCGGCGGCGACGAGCGGGCCGTACCGGCGGTGGTAGACGACCGCACGCGGGTCGAGGCCGGACAGCAGCGCCCCCAGCTCGGCCTGCCGGTAGTGCTGGTTGACGTTGAACGGCACCGCCCGGGCCCGGTAAGAGCCGAGCATCGCCTCCAGGTACTCGGCGCTGTTGTGCAGGACCAGGGCGACCGCGTCCTGGCCGCTCTCCCAGCGCTCCAGGCCGGCTCGCTCCCGGCGCAGCCCGACGCCCCGGCCCGCGAGGAAGGCGGCCAGGCCACGGGT
>DATBGF010000295.1:0-6899 GCA_036558145.1 Acidimicrobiales bacterium | reverse complement strand
GGCGTCGCTCATGTCGAGGTGGCCCTCGGAGATCAGCCACTCCAGGAACTGGCTGTGGTGCACGACCTCGTAGTTGCCGCCCAGCTGCGGGTACTCGTTGGACAGCGTGTTGAAGCAGTGCGGGCACTGGGTGACGATCTTGCGCACGCCCATGCCGTTCAGCGACTCGATGTTCTGCATGGCGAGCATCTGGAAGATGTACTCGTTGCCCGAGCGGCGGGCCGGGTCGCCGGTGCAGTTCTCGGACGGGCCGAGGATGGCGAAGTCGATCCCCGCCCGCTGCATGAGCTTGGCCATGGCCACGCTCACCTTCTGGTTCTTGTCGTCGAAGCTGCCGGCGCAGCCGACCCAGTACAGGAACTCGTGGTCGAAGCTGTCGCCCGGCTCGACGATGGTCACGCCCGGCACCTTGGCCGCCCACGCGGCCCGGTCCGACTGGGACAAGCCCCACGGGTTGCCCGAGTTCTCCATGGACCGGTAGGCGGTGCCCAGCTCGGTGGGGAAGTTCGACTCCATCAGCGACAGGTAGCGCCGCATGTCCAGGATCTTGTCGAGGATCTCGATGTTGACCGGGCAGATCTCGTCGCAGGCCTTGCACGAGGTGCAGGCCCACACCTCTTCCGGCGTGATGCGCTCGAACAGCGAGTCGGCGCTGACCGTGATCTCGGGGTCGACGCCGATCGGGGGCGAGACCGCCGGGCTGCCGGTGGCCGCCATGACCTCGCCGGTCTTGAGCACGATCTCGCGGGGGTCGAGCGGCTTGCCGGTCGCGTGGGCCGGGCAGACCGAGGTGCAGCGGCCGCACATCGTGCAGGCGTCGGTGTCGAGCAGCTGCTTCCAGGTGAAGTCCTCGACGGTGGAGGCGCCGAACGACTCCAGCTCGGTCTCCATGAGGTTGGGCATGGCCTTCATGGCGCCCTTGGGCCGCTCCCGGTCCCGCAGGTACATGTTCAGCGGCGACGTGAACATGTGGCGCAGCATGGTGACGGGCAGGATCACGAGGAACAGCACGAACAGCACCACGTGGACGAGCCACCAGGTCTGGTGCATGCCCTGCAGGTGGCTGGACCCGTCGACCAACGCCGACAGCGGGTAGCCGAGCACGGACCACTTCTCGTAGTCGGGCCGGCCCTCCAGCGCGATGCGCACGGCCTCGGTCCCGAAGCCGGTGACGGCGATGCCGAGGAAGGTGGCCAGGATCAGCGCGTGCTCGGGCTTCGTCTTGATGCGGATGCGGTAGGGCCGCTGGATGTAGCGGCGCACGATGGCCCACACCACGCCCACCAGGAACAGCGCCCCGGCCACGTCGCCCACCAGCGAGTACGCCTGGTACACCTGGCCGTGCAGGAACTTCATGCTCACGGGCAGCTGGTGGTTGATCTCCAGGACCGTGGTGACCGCCAGCAGGATCAGGAAGTTGAAGTAGATCAGCGAGTGCATGATCCCGGCCGCGGGGTCGCGGAGCAGGGTCTGCATGTAGACGCCCGAGCGGAAGTCGGCGAGGCGGCGGGCGGCGTTGGCCCGGGTGGTGCTGCGGTCGTCGGGCTGGCCCCGCTCCCAGTTGCGCACCCGCTGGCTGAACACGACGGCCCCGTACAGCAGGACGAGGGGGATCACCGTGTAGAACACGGCCTTCCAGGCCGAGGGGATGTTGATGAACACCACCCGCTGGACGGCGTCCTCGTCGTGCCACTGCTCGACGGTGGCCAGGACACCCGAGGCCACCGTCACGAGGGCGACGACGACGCCGATCCCCACGGCGATCTGGCTGGGCCTGAGGCGGCGCGGCGCCTTCGTCGTGATCTCGGGCTCTGTCACGGCCTGCTGGGTCACGGCCTGAAGCTACTGGCCTCTTGGGATCGGTGCGGAATCGTCCGTCATGGGTCGACGTCCCCGGCGTAGGCCCGGGCGCCGGCCAGCAGCTCCCGCCAGCGGGCCCGGTCGTCGTCGGGTGATCCGGTCGGTCGGAGGACGACCCACTCGCGCAGCTTGCGGCCGGGGCTGGGCTCGAACGGGGCCGCCTCGCCCGCCGCCACCAGCGCCCCCGCCCGGGCCGCCGGCAGCTTGAGGACCAGGCGGCCGCGGGACACGAGCGCGTAGTACGGGCCCTTCGCCCCGGCCCGCAGGCCCTGGCTGTTCATCATCCGGCCGAGCGTCACCCCGCCCCGCTCCAGGTGCTCGGCCGCCAGCTCGTCGAAGGTGGCCTGGACGCTCACGACTCGGGCGCCCAGCGGTCCCGCCACGGGTCGGTGCCGGCGTCCCCGCCCGGCGCGGCCACGGCCAGCCGGGGCAGGAAGTGGTGCCAGCCCCGGGCGTAGCCCTCAGCCCGCTCGTCCGGCAGGTCCCGGTGGACCAGGTCGAGCCGGGTCCCGTCCCCCACGGGCACGAGCGTGAACTCGACCCGGGACGAGCCCGGCGGATGGACCTCGCTCCCGGCCACGCCCCAGGCCACGACGACCCGGCGGGGCGGGTCGACCTCGACGTAGCGGCCGCGCACGGGGGACCCGTTGATGTCGACGGCGAAGGTCCCGTCGGGCCGGGGATCGAGCTCGGCGTGCTGGCCCATCCAGGCCACCATGCGGTCGGGCGTCGTGAGGTGGGCGAACACGATGTCGGGCGGCGCGGCGATGTCGACGGAGGTGGCGAACTCAGCCATCGGTCCCGCTGCCGCCCTGTGCCTCCCGCTCCGCCGCCCGCTTGAGGGCGGCCAGGTGCGCGGGCCAGAAGTCGGTCAGGTAGGCCTGCACGACGTCGAACCCGTCGCTGCGCACGCTGAAGAGGTGGCGGGTCCCCTCCCGCTGCTCGTGGACCAGCCCGGCCCCCCGCAGCACGCGCAGGTGGTGGGATACGACCTGCTGGGACATGGCGACCTCGCCGGCGATCTCCCCCACGGCCCGCGGCCGGTCCCGCACGACCGCCAGGATCGTCCGCCGGCTGCCGTCCGCCAGCGCCCGCAGGGCCACGTCGAGGTCCGCCGCGGCGTCGGGTGCGGCCCCGCTCACGGCTTGCGCCCGAGGAACGCCACCGTCCGCTCGCCGAGCGTGTCGCCGACCCCCAGGTCGGGGCCGAAGGCGATGCCCCGGCGGGGCTCGGCCGCCTGGCGGGAGAAGTCGAGGATCGGCCCGGCCAGCCCGTCGGGGATGTCGACGTCCTCGCCGGTGGCCCGGCCCACGTCCCAGCCGTGCACGACGACCTCGGCCAGGTTGACCTGCGCCACCACGGCCCCGGGGACGGTGCCGAGCGGCAGCACGCAGGTGCGCTCCATCACTCCGGGCGTCCGCCACACCGCCAGGGCCCGGTCCCGCGCCGCCGCGAACGCGGTGCGGCCGCAGTCGTCGCCGAGCCGGTCCACCTGCGCGGGAGGCGGCGCCACCCCGCCCTCGGCCGCCGCGGCCAGCCGCTCCAGCGACTCCAGCATGTGGTCGAGCAGGTCACGCAGCTCCCAGCCCTCACAGGGCGTCGCGGCCGCGAGGTCGTCCGGCTGCACCCGGGCGAGGCGCTCGCCCGTCCATCCGTACCCCTGCTCCAGCAGCTCGATCATGGCTTTATACAAGCAGTCATTTGTACAAACGTCAACGGTTCGATGCGCTGAGCGGCCGGCGCCGCGCGAAGGTGGGGCGTCATCGGGCGAGAGGGGCACTGCGTGAGCGGCACAGGCGACGGGTCGGGAGCTACGCGGTTCACCGGGCGGATCGGGCGCACGCTGCGCGAGTCGGAGCCGGCCTGGCCGCCCGTCCCCCACGCCGCGCCGGGCGCGCCCAACATCGTGCTCTTCGTGCTCGACGACGTCGGGTTCGCCCAGCCCTCCGCCTACGGCGGCGGGTGTGAGATGCCGGCGCTGGACCGTCTGGCGGCCACCGGGCTCCGCTACACCAACTTCCACGCCACCGCCCTGTGCTCGCCCACCCGCGCCTGCCTGCTCAGCGGGCGCAACCACCACAGCGTGGGGATCGGCGCGCTGGTCGAGCTGTCGATGGGCTTCCCCGGCTACCACGGCATGGCCGGTCCCGACCAGGCCTTCCTGCCCGCCATCCTGCGCGAGGCGGGCTACAACACGTTCGCGATCGGCAAGTGGCACCTCACCCCGCCCACGGAGGCGTCGAGCGCCGGCCCCTACCGGGCCTGGCCCCTCGGCCGGGGCTTCGAGCGGTACTACGGGTTCATGGGGGGCGACACGAGCCAGTGGTTCCCCGAGCTGGTGCAGGACAACACCTTCATCCCGCCGCCGGGCACCCCCGAGGACGGGTACCACCTCAACGCCGACCTGGCCGACCACGCCATCCAGATGATCAAGGATGCCCACGTGGCGGCGCCGGACAAGCCGTTCTTCCTCTACTACGCCGCCGGGGCGGGCCACGCCCCCCATCACGTCGAGCCCGCCTGGGTCGAGCCGTACCGCTGCCGCTTCGACCACGGCTGGGACGCCTACCGCGGCGAGGTGTTCGACCGGCAGCTGGCGGCGGGCGTCGTCCCCGGCCACGCCCGCCTGTCCGTGCGCGACCCCGACGTCCCGCCCTGGGACGACCTCGACGCCGACTCGCGCCGCATGTTCGCCCGCCAGATGGAGGTCTACGCCGGGTTCCTCACCCAGACCGACCACCACTTCGGCCGCGTCCTGGACTTCATCGGGCGCCTCGGCGAGGGGGACAACACCATCGTCGTCGCGCTGTCCGACAACGGGGCCAGCGCCGAGGGCGGACCGGCCGGCACGTTCAACGAGGCGCTGTTCTTCAACTTCGTCCCTGAGCGCCTGGAGGACAACCTGCGCCACTTCGACGGCTGGGGCGGCGTCGACACGTTCCCGCACTACTCCTGGGGCTGGACCTGGGCCGGCACCACGCCGTTCCGCCGCTGGAAGCGCGAGACCTACCGCGGCGGGGTCAGCGAGCCCTGCATCGTCTCGTGGCCCGCCGGCATCGGGGACCACGGCACCGTGCGGGCACAGTACGCGCACGCCATCGACATCCTCCCCACGCTGCTCGACGCGGCCGGGGTCCCGCTGCCCGAGACCGTGGCCGGGGTGGCGCAGCAGCCGTTCCACGGGGCGAGCTTCGCCCCGACCTTCACTGACGCCGAGGTCCCGCCGGCGCGGACGACGCAGTACTTCGAGATGCACGGCTACCGCGCCCTCGACCACGACGGCTGGCGCGCCGTCTGCCCCTTCGGCGGACCGAGCCTGGCCGAGGCGGCGGCGCGGGGCCGGGACTTCCGCTTCACCGAGCTGACGCCGGAGCTGCTCGCCGAGATGGACCGCAACGAGTGGGAGCTGTTCGACCTGGCGGCGGACCCGTCCGAGACGACCGACCTGGCCGCGGCCGAGCCCGAGCGGCTCCGGGCGATGATCGACCGCTGGTACGAGGAGGCCGAGCGCTACGGCGTCCTGCCCCTGGCCTCGCCGCCCCGGCCGGGGGGCCGCCTCCTGGGCAACCCCTCGGCGCACTCCGTCGAGTTCCTGCCGGGGGCGGCGCCGCTCGCCTTCACGGTGGCGCCCCGCCTGGCCGGACGGTCGTACTCGATCACGGCCGACGTGACGATCCCGCCGGGTGGCGCCTCGGGCGTGCTCCTCACCCAGGGCGGGCGGCTCCTGGGCTTCGCGCTCTACCTGCAGGACGGCCGGCTCCACCACGCCCTGAACTACGTGGGGCTCGAGCAGTTCCGCGTGGCGTCCCCGGAGCCGGTGCCGGAGGGCCGCCAGACGCTGCGCTACGAGTTCGAGACCACGGGCGGTCCCGTCGACTTCCTCAACGGCCAGGGCGTCCCCGGTCGCTCGAAGCTGTACGTCGGCGGTTCGCTCGTGGCCGTCGCGCCGGTCCCGTACTCGCCCGTGGCCGGGCTGGGCTGGTTCGGCATCACCTGCGGCTACGCCCAGGCCGACTCGGTCGACCCCGCCGCCTTCCGGCCGCCGTCCCGGTTCACCGGGGAGATCGAGCGGGTCGTGCTCGACCTGTCGGGGTCGATGACGGCCGACGACGGGGCGGTGCTGAGCCAGCTCATGGCCCACCAGTGATCTGATCCCTTGGTCCACCTGCCTTCGAGGAGCCCCCGTGCAGACCCTCCGCACCCCTGACGACCGCTTCGCCGGACTGCCCGACTTCGACTTCGCCCCCCACTACGTGGAGATCGACGACGGCTCAGGGGGCCGGCTGCGGGTCCACCACCTGGACGAGGGGCCGGCCGGCGGCGAGGTCGTGCTGCTTATGCACGGCGAGCCGTCCTGGTCGTTCCTGTACCGGCACATGATCCCCGTGCTGGTCGACGCCGGGCTGCGCTGCGTCGCGCCCGACCTGGTGGGCTTCGGCCGCTCCGACAAGCCCACGGAGCGGGACGACTACAGCTACGCCCGCCACGTCGAGTGGATGCGCTCGGCCCTGCTCGACTCGCTCGGCCTGACCGGGGTCACGCTGGTCGGCCAGGACTGGGGCGGCCTGATCGGCCTACGGGTGGCGGCCGAGAGCCCGGACCGCTTCGCCCGGCTCGTGGTGGCCAACACGGGCCTGCCCACCGGCGACCGCCCGCCGACCGACGCCTTCCTGGCCTGGCAGCGGTTCTCGCAGGAGGCCGACGAGTTCCCCGTGGGCGGCATCGTGAACGGCGGTTGCACGTCCACGCTCACCCCCGAGGTGATCGCCGCCTACGACGCTCCGTTCCCCGACGACAGCTACAAGGCCGGCGCCCGCGTCTTCCCGGTCCTCGTCCCCACCTCGCCCGACGACCCCGCGGCGGAGGCCAACCGCGCCGCCTGGCAGGTCCTGGAAGGTTGGGACAAGCCGGTCCTCACCGCCTTCTCCGACGGCGACGCGATCACCCGCGGCGGCGCCCGCCCCTTCGAGTCCCGGATCCCGGGCGCCCAGGGCCGGCCCCACACGACCATCGAGGGCGGGGGCCACTTCCTCCAGGAG
>DATBGF010000294.1:0-2162 GCA_036558145.1 Acidimicrobiales bacterium | reverse complement strand
GCGCCTTGGCCGACGCCGAGAACGGGACCTTGGTGACCCGCAGCTTCCGCCCCTCGGCGAAGGCGTCGGCCTCGGCCAGGCCCACGTCGGCGATCTCCGGCTCGGTGAAGATGGCCGACGCCGCCTTGTCGTAGTCGAGGTGGCGGTGGACCCGGGTGTGCAGGCCCATGACATGCTCGGCGATCTTGCGGCCTTGCATGGCGGCCACCGAGGACAGCGGCAGCTTCCCGGACACGTCGCCCGCGGCGTAGATGTGGGCCACGTTGGTGACGCAGTGGTGGTTGATGGGCACGTAGCCGGAGGAGTCGACCTCCACGCCGGCGGCATCGAGGCCGAGGCCGTCGCTGTTGGGGATCGACCCGATGGCCAGCAGGGCGTGGCTGCCGCTCGCCACCCGCCCGTCCGAGCAGTGCACGGCCACGCCGCCACCCTCGGGCCGGTCGATGCCCTCGGCCCGGGCGCCCTTGAGCAGGTGGACGCCCCGGCGCAGCAGCTCGGCCTCCAGCGCGGCGGCCACCTCGGGGTCCTTCTGGGGCAGCACCTGCTGGCGGGACACGATCAGCGTCACCTCGCTGCCGAGGGAGGAGAACATGTGGACGAACTCGACGCCGGTGACACCGGAGCCGATGACCACCAGGTGCGACGGGAGCTCGTTGGGCGGGTAGGCGTCGCGGGTGGTGAGGACGCGATCCCCGTCGGGCGCGGCCCAGTCGGGGATGCGGGGCCGGCTGCCGGTGGACAGCAGGACGGCGTCGGCCCAGAGCTCGCGCTCGCCCTCGGGCGTGTCGACCACCACCTCGTGCGGGCCCTTCAGCCGGGCGGTGCCCTGCACCATCTCCACGCCCTGGCTGGTCAGCAGCTGGACGATGTTGTGCTCCAGGCGGCCCTCGATGGCCTTGATCCGCTGGCGCAGGCCCTCCAGGTCGATCCGGGCGTCGGACACGGACAGGCCCATGCCCGAGCTGGCGTCCACGTCCACCATGGCCCCGGCCGTGGCGATCATGGCCTTGGAGGGGATGCAGTCGAGCAGGTGGGCGGCCCCGCCCACGATGTCGCGCTCGACCATCGTGACCTCCGCCCCCAGCCGGGCAGCCGTGGTGGCGGCCGTGTTGCCGGCCGGTCCCCCACCGATGATCACGAAGCGCAAGGGCATGTCACCAGGTTACGGCGACGGGCCTCCGGCCTCACCTAATGGGGCCAGGTCGGTTCGGCCTTCGGGCAGGCTGATCGCCGAGCCGCCAGCGGGGTAGCACTGACTTCACCTGAGCTTGGAGCTCTATGGCTAGAGGGTGCCCCTGCTGGTCGGTGAGGAGGTCGACAGCTGGTGGGGTGGCGTGCGGTGAGCACTGATCCATTAGGTCGCTGCGGAACTCCTCGGGCTCAGAAGCGATTGAGTGGAGGGGGAAGCAGATGATCTTTGTCGGCGTCGACTGGGCCGAGGCCCATCACGACGTCTGCGTGCTCGACGAGCACGGCGCGGTCCTGGGCCGCCGCCGGGTGAGCGATGGTGTCGCCGGTGTCGCGGAGCTGCATGAGCTGGTGGCCGAGCACGCCGAGGACCCGGGGGAGGTGGCCGTCGGGATCGAACTGGACCGGGGACTGTTGGTCGGGGCGCTGGTCGCGGTCGGCTACGACGTCTACGCGGTGAACCCCATGGCGTCGGCCCGCTATCGCGAACGCCACGGGGTGTCGGGCGCGAAGTCCGACCGCGGTGACGCCAAGGTGTTGGCCGATCTGGTCCGAACCGACCGCCACAACCATCGCCGCATCGCCGGTGACTCCGATCTTGTCGAAGCAGTCAAGGTGCTGGCCCGGGCCCACCAGTCGGTGATCTGGTCTCGGCAGCGTCAGCTCAACAGCCTCCGGTCGGCGTTGCGGGAGTACTACCCCGCTGCCTTGGTGGCCTTCGGCACCGCCTTAGCCAGCGGCGACGCGGTATCGGTCCTGGCCATCGCCCCGACACCCGAGCTGGGCCGGCAGCTGTCGCAGTCCAAGATCGCCTCGGCACTGCGCCGTGGCGGCCGGCAGCGCAACATCGAGGCGCGAGCCACCCAGATCCAGGCGGCGCTGCGGTCCGAACAGCTCGCCGCCGCCGCCCGGCTCAATGACGCCTACGGCATCGTGGCCCGCTCAGCCGTGGCGGTGATCGCATCACTGACCCG
>DATBGF010000293.1:0-1686 GCA_036558145.1 Acidimicrobiales bacterium | reverse complement strand
GACCGACGTCCACGACCGGGCCCGGCAGGGCGTCGAGCACCTGCAGGCGGCCGCCCGCGAGCTGATCGCGGCGGCGCGAGCAGCGTTGGACGTGGCCGAAGATGTGGTGAACGACCCCGAGGCCGTGGGGTCCCTGGCCGGTGTGCTGGCCGGGCTGAGCGACATGGCCCGGCGGGTCCGGGGCGGGGGTTGGCCGCCCTCCGCCACGCCGGAGCCGGCGCCGGAAGATGAACGGCAGGCGAAGGTCGAACGCATTCGCGTCACCTGACGTTCGTCCCTGCGCAAGGAGCGGCCGGGTCGCCTACGATCGCCAGCGTCAGGCCGATCCGGCCCGGACACCGGGTGGGCACCGTCCAAGTCGATCAGCAGGATCGCAACCAGGAGGCGCCGTGGCGGTCATCACCGAAGCCGCGATCAGGGAGCTGGCAGCGATAAAGGGGGATCGAGCCCCGATCACGTCCTGTTACCTCGACGTCGACGGCCGCCGGGTGGCCCGCCACCAAGACCTCGAACGAGAAGTGGACATCCTCCTGCACAGCGCCCGCGCGCAGGCCGACGGGGAAGCGTCCGTCCAGTCCGACCTCAACAAGATCTCCCAGCTCGTCCGCAGCGGCCTCGACCGGTCCCGCACCCGCGGCCTCGCCATCTTCTCGTGCACCGCCGACCGCCTGTGGCAGGTGATCGAGCTCCCGGTGCCGGTGCGGGCCCGGGTGGTCATCAACCACGTCCCGGCCGTGGGCCAGCTCGAATCCGTGCTGCGCGAGCACGAGCCGATCGGGGTCCTGCTGGCCGATCGCCAGCGGGCGCGCATGTTCGTGTTCGAGCTGGGCGAGCTGGTCGAGCGGTCCGAGCGGTTCGAGGCCCCTCCCCGCGCCATCGGGGCCCGCGGCGAGCGGGACAGGGGCGGCGACCATCCCCACTCCCTGGAGGAGCGCACGCTCCAGCACCTCCGCAACGCGGCCCAGGTGGCCTTCGACGTCTGGGATCAGCATCGCTTCGAGCACCTCGCCATCGCCGCGCCCGAGCAGCTGGCCGGCCACCTGGAGACCAACCTCCACCCCTACCTGCGCAAGCGGCTGTGCGGCCGGCTCTCGGTCCCGGTCACCGCCAACCACGCCGAGGTGCTGGCCGCGGCCCAGCAGGTCGAGGCGCAGGTCGAGCGGGCCCGCGAGGCGGGTGTCGTGGAGCGCCTGCGGGCCGCGACCGCGGCCGATCGCCGGGGCGTCGCCGGGCTGGCCTCCGTGGTCGAGGCGCTGGCCGACCACCGGGTGGACACGCTCGTCGTGTCCAAGGGCTTCGTCGCTCCCGGCTGGCGCTGCCGGGGATGCGACACGCTCGCCGCCATGGGTCGGCGCTGCAAGCGCTGCGGGGGCGAGATGCTCGAGGTGGACGACCTGGTCGAGGACGTGGTCGAGGAGGCGCTCGCCCAGCAGTGCCAGCTCGAGATCTGCGTCGGCAACGCCGACCTCGACGTGATGGGCCGCATCGGGGCCCTGTTGCGCTATTGAGCGCTCACGATCGCCTGCTGGCGGGCGTCGACATCGGCGGCACCAAGGTCCTGGGGATCGCCGTCGACCCGGCGGATCCGCAGAAGGTGGTGGACGAGGTGCGGGTGGCGACGCCGGACGGCGGCGACGACGTGATGGACGCCATCGCCGGCGTCGTGCGCGAGCTGGGGGACCGGGC
>DATBGF010000292.1:0-7812 GCA_036558145.1 Acidimicrobiales bacterium | reverse complement strand
TCGCAGATGACCGGGGCTCCGGCCTTGGCCACCACCGCCACCAGCAGCTCGGGGTCGATGGTCCCGGTGCCGATGTTGGCGTGGCGGTCACGGCCGGAGTTGTGCTCGTCCTTGGAGTCGTTGCAGTGGATCAGGTCGATGCGCCCGGTGATGCCCAGGATGCGCTCGACCGCGTCGACGAGCTGCTCGCCCGCGGCCCAGGCGTGGCAGGTGTCGAGGCAGAAGCCGATCCCGGTGTCGCCGATGGCCTCCCACAGCCCGGCGATGGTGTCGAAGTGGCGGGCCATGGCGTGGTCGCCGCCGGCGGTGTTCTCCAGGTAGATCGGCACGTCCGTCTCGATCGTGTCGATGCCCTTGCGCCAGCGGGCGAACCCGGCGCCGGGCTCGTCGTCCTCGGTGACGTGCCCGCCGTGGACGATGACGGCCCGGGCCCCGATCTCGGCCGCGGCGTCGACCGTCTGCTGCAGGATCTTGCGCGACGGGATGCGGATCTTGTTGTTCGGTGACGCCAGGTTGATCAGGTAGGGGGCGTGCACGTAGATCGGCAGGTCGGAGGCCTTCAGCGCCTCGGCGTCCTCCCGGGGCGCGGGCTTGCGCCAGCTCTGGGGATCGCCCAGGAAGATCTGCACGATGTCGGCATCCTCGGCGGCGGCGGTGCCGAGCGGGTCTGAGGCGGAGATGTGTGATCCGATGAGCACGCTTCTACCCTACGCGCCTGGCTCCTTGGTCCGATACCCCGATAGGGTATGAGGCGTGCCCGGCTACAGCATGACCAAGGACGACTACCTCAAGCGCCTGCGCCGCATCGAAGGCCAGGTGCGGGGCCTGCAGCGCATGGTCGACAGCGACACGTACTGCATCGACGTCCTGACCCAGATCTCGGCCGTGACGAGCGCCCTGCAGTCGGTGGCGGTCGGCCTGCTGGACGAGCACCTGCACCACTGCGTCACCGACGCGGTCGCCTCCGGCGCCCCCGACGCGGCGGAGAAGGTCACCGAAGCCACCCGGGCCATCGAGCGCCTGGTCAAGTCGTGACGGCCCCCACGACCACGGATCTCCCCATAGCCGGCATGACCTGCGGCTCGTGCGCGGCCCGCATCGAGCGCACCCTCAACCGCCTCCCCGGCGTCGAGGCCACGGTCAACTACGCCACCGAACGAGCCCGTGTCGACTACGACCCCGACACGGTCACCCCCGAGGACCTGGTCGCCGCGGTCGAGGACGCCGGCTACGCCGTCGCCTCATCCCCCGCTCCGGCGCCTGCGCCGGTCACGTTCCTCGACCGGAAGCCTCCGCGCCCTGAAACCCCCACTGCTGTGCCGCAGGAGACGCCGCGCGAGCGCGATCCCCTCCTGACGCGGCTGCTCGTGGCGCTCGTGCTGGCGCCGCCGGTCATCGCGCTGTCGATGATCTCCGCGCTCCAGTTCGACGGGTGGATGGTCCTCGCCCTGGTGCTGGCCACGCCCGTGGCGCTCTGGTGCGCTTGGCCGTTCCACCGCTCCGCCTGGCGCAACCTGCGCCACCGGGCCACGACCATGGACACGCTGGTGTCGCTGGGCGTCCTGGCCGCCTACGGGTGGTCGCTCTACGCCATCGCCGGGGACGGTGAGCCCTACCTCGAGGTCGCCGCGGGCGTGCCGCTGTTCCTCCTCGCCGGGCGCTACGCCGAGGCCCGGGCCAAGCGCCAGGCGGGAGCCGCCATCGCCGCGCTGGCCGAGCTCGGGGCCAAGGACGTCGCCGTCCTCGACGCCGACGGGCGCGAGCAGCGCCGCCCGATCGAGGACCTGGCCGTGGGCATGCGCTTCGTGGTCCGCCCGGGCGAGAAGATCGCCACCGACGGGACCGTGGTCGAGGGCACCTCCGCGGTGGACCGCTCGCTGCTCACCGGGGAGAGCGTCCCCGTCGAGGTGGGACCGGGCGACGCCGTGGTGGGAGCGACCGTCAACGCGGGCGGGCGCCTGGTGGTCGAGGCCACGGGCGTCGGCGCCGACACCGCGCTGGCGCGGATCGCCCGCCTGGTCGAGGACGCCCAGACGGGCAAGGCGCCCGTGCAGCGCCTCGCCGACCGGATCTCCGCCTGGTTCGTCCCCGCGGTGATGCTCCTCTCGGCGGCCACCCTCGCCGGCTGGCTGCTCACCGGCCACGAGGCCTCGGTCGCGTTCGAGGCCGCGGTGGCCGTGCTGATCATCGCCTGCCCCTGCGCCCTGGGCCTGGCCACGCCCACCGCCCTGCTGGTCGGGACCGGCCGCGGCGCCCAGCTGGGCCTGCTCATCCGCGGGCCCGAGGTGCTGGAGTCCACCCGCCGGGTCGACACCGTGGTGCTGGACAAGACCGGCACGGTCACGTCCGGCGCCATGCGCCTGGTCGAGGTGGTCACGGCCCCGGGCACGGACGAGGGCACCGCCCGCCGGCTGGTCGGCGCCCTGGAGGCCCCGTCGGAGCATCCGATCGGCCGGGCGATCGCCGCGGGCTCGGGTGCCGAGCGCCACCCGGTGGTCGGCGGCTTCCGCAGCCTGACCGGGCTCGGCGTCGAGGGTGTGGTCGAGGGCCATGAGGTCCTGGCCGGGCGCTCTGCCCTGCTGGCGGACCGCGACCTGGCCCTGCCCCGCGGCCTCGCCGTGGAGGCCGAGGTCGCCGAGCGCCAGGGCAGCACCGTCGTCGCCGCGGGCTGGGACGGCGAGGTCCGGGCGCTCTTCGTCGTCGCCGACCAGGTCAAGCCGACCAGCGCCGACGCCGTGTCCCGGCTGCGGGCGCTCGGCCTGGAGCCCCTGCTCGTCACCGGCGACAACGCCGCGACGGCCCGCACGGTGGCCGCGGCGGTCGGCATCGACCGGGTCGAGGCCGAGACCCTGCCGGAGGACAAGGTGGCCATGGTGCGCCGCCTCCAGGAGGAGGGTCGGGTGGTGGCCGTGGTGGGCGACGGGGTCAACGACGCCGCCGCGCTGGCGCAGGCCGACCTGGGCCTGGCCCTGGGGACCGGGGCCGACGTCGCCATCGAGGCCAGCGACCTCACGCTGGTGAGCGGCGACCTGCGCGCCGCGCCCGACGCGATCCGCCTGGCCCGCCGCACGCTGCGGACCATCAAGGGCAACCTGTTCTGGGCGTTCGCCTACAACGTCGCCGCGCTGCCCCTGGCCATGGCCGGGCTGGCCGAGCCCATGCTGGCGGGGGCGGCGATGGCCGCGTCCAGCGTGTTCGTGGTCAGCAACAGCCTGCGGCTACGCCGGTTCCGCTGAGCGCTCCGTCGGGCGCTCCCGCTCCCTGACGGCCGGCTCGTCCGTGTAGCGCCGCTCGACCACGATCCCACCCAGCGGGATCACGGCGGCGATCACCACCGTGACCGTCGTGGCCGAGTCCCAGCCGAGCCGGCTGCGCACGCCGAGGGCCAGCGCCAGGTACACGAGGAAGATCACTCCGTGGATCGGCCCGATCGTCTCGACCAGGCCCTGCACGCCGAACCCGTGCTTGGCCACGGACGCGGCCAGCAGCACGAGGTAGGACACGGCTTCGAGCACCGCGACGCGCCGGAACCAGAGGATCATCGCCCCGCATCATCGGCGGTCACGCCGGGGCGAGACAAGACAGCCGTTCGGAGCTATGGCTCGATCGAGATGGCGTCCTCGGGGCAGTTGCGGACCCCGATACGCGCCTTCTCCTCCAGGTCAGGGCCCACGTCGGCCACGCGCACCTTGCCGTAGCCGTCGTCGTCGGCGTCGAAGACCTCCGGGGCGAGCGTGTAGCAGCGGCCGTGCCCGGTGCAGCGCTCGGTGTCGATGACGACCTTCATGGCCGCCAATGTAGGTGGCACTCTGGCGCCATGACCCGACCGAACACGCGCGTGTCCGCCGTGACGCTGTCGTCGCCGGACACCCGGGCGCTGGCGGCGTTCTACGAGCGGTTGCTGGGGTGGACCCGGGTGGACGACAGCGGCGCCTGGATCCGGATCCGCCCGCCGTCGGGCGGTGCGGGCCTCTCGTTCCACCACGAGGACCACTACGTCCGCCCGGTGTGGCCCTCCGAGCCCGGCGAGCCGCCGATGATGATGCACCTCGACATCGCCGTGGACGACCTGGCCGCCGGGGTGGCGTGGGCCCAGGAGGCGGGGGCGACGGTGGCCGAGCACCAGCCCCAGCCCAACGTCCGGGTCATGCTCGACCCCGACGGCCATCCGTTCTGCCTGTTCCGGGCCGGTCCCCGCAGCGAGTTCGACCAGGCCGACTGGAACGGCGTCGACGGGTCCTGACCGGCCCCGGCGTCACCCGCCGGTCAGCCGCTCCCGGATCGCCGCCGCCTGGCGCCTCAGCACGTCAGGGTCGTTGGGTTCGGGGAGGAAGAGGTCGTCCCACGGCAGCGGCCCGGCGGGCGCGGGGTCGTCGAGGTAGCGGGGCACGACGTGGGTGTGCAGGTGGGGGACCGCATTGCCCAGCGTCATCAGGTTCAGCTTCACCGGGCGGAACTCGTCCTCCAGCGCCCGGGCGAGGCTCGTCACCTCGCGCCAGTAGCCGGCGGCCTCCTCCGGGACGAGCTCGAACGGCTCGGCCACGTGCCGGTGCCGCCAGACGGCGATGCAGTAGCCGGGCAGCCGGCTGCGCCGTTCGAGCCGCACCTCGATCCAGTCCAGCGCGGCGACGGCCACGCTGTACTCGTTGTCGTCCGCTCCGAGCGACGCGCACAGCGGGCAGCCGGCCCCGGCCTTGCGCTCGTCCCAGTCGTCGGGCCAGCCGCCGGAGGTCACGGGGCCCCGCTCAGGTCGCCCTGGACGGCTGCGAGGCGCTCGACGTCCGGCACGCAGGCGCCGAGCCGGTCCCACACGGCATCGGCGGCGGTCGCCAGGGAAGCGGCGCCGGCGGCGAGGTCGACGAGCTCGCCGCTGGCGACCAGATCGGCGGCGAGTGTCGCGACGGCGGGCAGCGCCTCGTTCCACCCCGGCAGGATCATTCCCCAGAACGTGACGACGTGCGTGTGCAGCAGCAGCGAGAACGCGGACCACTCGTCCACCTGGAGCTCGACGATGTCGGGCCACTTGCGCCCTATGAACTCGTTCAGGTGCCGGATGCCCTCGACGCCCCGGAACAGCGGGTCCGGGGCCAGCACGTGCACCTTGGGGACCGAGCTGAGGCGGATGGCGCCGAGGCACTGGATGCACGGCTGCAGCGTGGTCCACAGCTCGAGGCCGTCGGACGGCGCCCCCCAGGGGAGCTTGGCCAGCACGTTCATCTCGGCGTGGGCCAGCGACGTGCCCGCGAGGACGTCGTCGCCCGGGTCGTGCTCGGCGAGCCGGTTCCGCCCCGTGGCGACGGTCTCGCCGTGGCGGGTGACGACGGCGCCGACGGCCAGGCTCCCGGCCCGGAACGACTCCCACGCCAGCTCGACGGCCCGCTCCATCGGCGGCTCCAGCTCACCCACGGCGCAGGAGTGTACGGGCGGGCCCTCTAGGCGGTGGGCGCGAAGACGGTCACCCCGTCGAGCGATCCCACGAGGAGATGGCCCTGCGCCACGGCGAGCTGCAGCACGGTCGCGCCCGTGCTGACGCTGGTCAGCGCCGAGCAGGTCGCCGCGCCGCAGCCGGCCCGCGGGAACGCCTCGACCACGCCGTCGTCCCGGCCCACGTAGATGACGCCACCGGCCACGGCCAGGCCGTTGGCGAACGTGGCCTGACCGCCCAAGGACGCCGTCCACGCCGGCGTGCACGCACCGGCGGCGCACAGCCCGGCGTCGTATACGGCGAGGCTGCTCTGGCCGGCGACGATGACCGCGCTGCCGTCCACGGCCAGGGAGCTGGCGTTGAAAGGCAGGAGGGTCGAGGCCAGCGAGTTCCCGACGGCCGCGCTGATGGCGTGCAACCTGAGCTGGCCGCCGCTGGGAGCGATGGCGAACAGAGGGGTCGCCTCCCCGGCCAGGTCGTTGAGCGCACCGACGCCGGCCGGTTGCGACTGCCAGATCGCCGGGCACGACGGCGCTCCGCAACCGGCGGTGGGGTAACTGCGGAGGACCGGCCCGGCCGTCGTCAGGAGCGTGTCGCCGGCCACGGTGATCGCCTGCGCCCCTGATGTACCCGTCCACTCCATCGTGCCGGTCGCACCGTCGGCGACGCCCGGCAGGTTGGTGCCGCTGGGGATGCAAGTGTCCGGGATGCCGGGCGTGTAGGTCGTCGTGATCAGCGCGACGTCGTCGCCGAAGGGAACCAGCTCGACCGGAGCGCGGGTGGAGTCGGCCCCCAGGACGGAGCCCGTCGCCAGGTCGAGCCGCTCGAACCCGAACACGCAGGTGCCCGCGGCCGTGCGCGCCTGATAGCCGGCCCAGACCGACGTGCCGGTCACGACCGGCGCATGGGACGGCAGGCCCGAGATCGCCCCGGGTGGGGTCAGGGTCCGCGACCACGTCTCGGTCCCACTGTCCAGGTCATGGGCGACGACGTCGACGCCACTGCCTGTCCAGTAGGCGCCGACGACCGTGCCGTCGAAGACCGCCGACATCCCGCCCCGCCCGGACCAGGTCTTCTGGAGGCTCGCCACGTTGTCGACCGTGAGGTACGGATCGTAGGTGGAGAACGTCTGCCCCGGACTGCCGCCCGGCTGAGTCCACCAACACCCGGCGCTGCCCATGCACGCGACCACCATGGCCGCGCCGGCCCATGCCCTCGTCCGCATCCCCCAGCCTCCTGTGCCCCAGAATCCCGAGGCCAACCCTAGGCGCGCTGCGCTGTTCCCGATTGACGGCCTATCGGCCTCGGCGGCGCTTGGACTCGTCGAGCTGCTCACCGTCATACGGCACTGCGGGCGCCGCGACTCATCCGAGCGGCCGGACAGGGTCGCCTACCCGAATCCGGGGCTGACTACGACGAAGAGACGGCCGCCGGTCTGGTAGCGACTGCTCAGCGCGCCCAAGCGTGACGGCCGAGAGCAGCCGCGAGGCGGGCGCGATCACGGGCGGGTGGCCTGGGACCCCGCTCGCCGGAGGTCGCGTTCCCCGCGCTGCAGCGTCTCCTCGATCATGCGGCGGGCCTCGGTGGTCATGCCCTGGCCGGCGGTGTCGGGCCAGGACTCGACCTCGGCCCGGGCCCGGGCTGCCCAGCCGAGCAGCAGGCGCAGGTGGTCGGCGTGGAAGGTGGCGGTCAGCGCGATGATGTGCAGCCGCTCGGGGAACGGGCCGCCGTCGCCGAGGTAGCCGCGCAGTTGCTCGAGGCCTTCGCGATAGCGCGCCTCGGCGTGCGCGGCGAGGGAGTCGATGGCAGCAAGTGCCTGTGGCTTGGTGCCCTGGTCGGCGAACGTGAGCCGCACCATGGCCTCGGACTGCAGCTCCGGCTCGGTCGGCTCGGTGTCCCGCCAGGCTCGCAGGGCCTGCCGCCCGGCCTCGGTGATCGCGTAGACCCGCCGGGCTCGCCCGCCGTTCGGGCTCGGCTCACGCCGGACGGACGCCAGCCCGTGGGCGACCAGCCGCTTCGGTACGACGTAGATGAGCCGGTCCGTGCGCGGCCAGCAGTAGCGCAGCGAGCGGCGCACCTGGGTGGCCAGCTCGGGGGCGGTCCAGTCCCGCAGTGCGAGCAGGCACAGCACGACATGGTCGGTGGCCGGCGGGGCCTTGGTGGAGCTCGGCGCGTCACCCACGGCCATTGACGCTACTGAAATTTTCAGCAATGCTGCTAGTGAAAGTTTCAGCCAGAGGCGGACCGGGAGGTCTGCCGAGGGAGGAGCGGCCATGCCGGCCCTCGACCAGGATCGGGTGATCGCCGCCGCCGATCGTGGCGCCCGGCAGTTCTGCGAGCTCCTGGGCACGGCCGGCGACCCT
This sequence comes from Acidimicrobiales bacterium, assembly GCA_036558145.1. Classification (GTDB taxonomy): domain Bacteria; phylum Actinomycetota; class Acidimicrobiia; order Acidimicrobiales; family VFJN01; genus ZC4RG19. Next base: position 24 of record DATBGF010000292.1, on the reverse strand, counting down.
GACGCCCGGGCGATCGGGACCTGG
>DATBGF010000291.1:0-3813 GCA_036558145.1 Acidimicrobiales bacterium | reverse complement strand
TGCAGTGGGCCGCGCAGGGCATCCGGGTCAACACGGTGGCCCCCGGCTTCTTCCGCAGCGAGATCACCGAGAGCCTCTACGACGAGGAGCGCAGCCACGCCTGGCTGCGCCGCAACACGCCACTCCCGTACGACGCCGAGGCGGGCGACATCGTGGGCGCCATCCTCTGGCTGGCCGGCGACGCAGGGCGGTTCGTCACCGGCCAGACGATCGTGGTCGACGGGGGCTGGACCGCCCGCTAGCCCTGGCGGACGACCTTGGCCGCCTTGAGCGCGTCGATCTCGGCCGGGGCGAAGCCGAGGTCGGCGAGGATGGCGGTGCTGTGCTCGCCCGCCGCGGGCAGCATGAGCGCCGGACCACCGGCGGGCTCGGGGCCGCAGCGCAGCAGCGGGCCGATCTGCTCGAAGTGGCCCCAGTCGGCCGTCTCGTAGACCGCGACCCGGCCCAGCTGGCGGTTCACCGGGTCGTCGAGGATGCCCTGGCGGAACCGGTCACGGTCGACCGCCACCACCCGCTCCGCCGGCAGGCCCAGGGCCCGTAGGCGGGCGACCCACTCGGCCGCGCCCGCGGTGGCGAACGCGGCCTCCAGGACCGCCTCGGCCTCGCGGGCGATCGAGTCGTGCGGACCGCCGCGCAGCGGGACGTACTCGACGGGCAGCGGCGCGGCCTGGGGCTGGGCACCCAGGCGGGCCCAGGCCGACGGGCTGGGGATCACCAGTGCCAGCCACTCCCCGTCCGCGGCCCGGTAGAGCCGGTAGCCCGGCCCGTAGCCCGTCTGGGCGCCGTCGAGCTCGGGCCCGCGGACCACCTCGCCGTCGCGCCGGAACACCCCGCTGTGCAGCATCAACCCGGCGCCCAGCAGGCTGGTGGCCACCCGCTGGCCACGGCCGGTCGTCGCCCGGGCGTACAACCCGGCGAGGATGGCGGCGGCCGAGGTCCAGCCCCCGGCCATGTCGATCGGGATCCAGGTGGCGGCCGCGGGGTCGTTGCCCGCCCCACCGTTGGCCCGGGCGAAGCCGGTCAGCGCCTGCATGAGCGCGTCGTTGCCCGGGGACTTGGCCCGCGGTCCCGCCGCGCCGAAGGCACGGGCGTGGCAGTAGACGGCGTGGGGGTTGATCCGGGCCACGCTGGCCTCGTCGATGCCGAGCCGCTCGGAGACCCCGACCCGGAAGTTGTGCAGCACCACGTCGGCCCAGGCGATGAGGCGCTCGACCACCGGGCGGGCGTCGGGCGCGCCGAGGTCGATGGCCAGGCTGCGCTTGCCCCGCTGGCAGGCGGCGAGGGCGTAGGCCGCGCCCCGCATGGCCTCGCCGCCGGGCGGCTCGACCTTGACCACCTCGGCGCCCAGGTCGGCCAGGACCTCGGCGGCCAGCGGGCCGTTCACGAAGGCCGAGAAGTCCAGCACGTGCAGGCCGCCCAGCAGGCCCGCGCTCCCGGGCGGCGCGGGCGCGGCACCGGCCTCGTCGGCCAGGGGCAGGACCGAGATGGGCGTGGCCACCAGCGTGTCGTCGTGGCCCCGGTCCGAGCGCCGCAGGGCCAGGCCCATGTCCTCCATGTCGGGATCGGCCAGCGCCTCCCCCGGCCCGAACACGGGCTCGGCCGCGATGCCGGCCGCCCGCAGCTGGGTGATCCAGGTGTCCCGGGGCCGGGTGGCGAAGATCGTGGACCAGCTCGCGGCCCGCCGGCCGAGCTCGCCGGTGGCCTGGTCGGTGTAGTAGCCCTCGCTGCTCGGCTCGTCGCCCAGCACCTCGAGCAGCGCGGGGTACATGCCCTTGCCGCCGAACCAGACCTGGAGCAGCTCGCCGTCGGCACAGCGGTAGAGGAACGCGGGGAACGTCGAGCCCTTCTCCCAGTAGCCCTCGATCTCGGGTGCGGCCCGCTCGGACCGCCCGATCATGCAGCCGAGGGTGGTGAGCATGCCGTCGTAGAGCGACGTCTCGGCCCAGCCGCCCTCGCCGGTGAGCGCCCGGCGGCGCAGCAGGGCCAGCGCCGCGGTGGTGAGGAGCAGCGCGGTGCCCGCCGCGGGCGCCCGCACGTCCACGAAGATCGGACCGGGCCGGTGCCCCTTCAGCTGGGTGCAGAACCCCGACCGCGCCTCCACCAGCAGCCCGTAGTCCTCGACCGTGCCCGAGGCGGTGCGGCTGGGCCGGCAGCGGGCGTAGACGAGCCCGGGGTGGGCGGCGCGCAGGTCCCGCCAGCCGAGGCCCCGCGCCTCCACCAGGGATTCGGGGCCGTACACGAACGCCACGTCGGCCCGGCCCAGCAGGGCGGCGATCTCCGCCGGGCTGTCGAGCGCGACGACCCGCTTGTCGCGGTGCCAGGCCCGGCCCCACGTCACGTGCTCGTCCAGCGGGGCGGGCGTGCCGCCCACCACCCGGGTGACATCGGCGCCCAGGTCGGCCAGCACCATGCCGGGCACCCCGCCGGCCAGGCCGAGCCCGAGGTCGCTCACGCCCACGGCCACCTCGACGACCCGCAGGCCGGCGCAGGGGCCGCTCATGATCCGGTCCCCGCGGCCACCGGCAGCGTCAGCCGGGGCAGGACCTCTCGTGCGGCCAGCGTGACCACCTCCAGCGTGTCGGCCGGCGCGGCCGGGGCGACGACGAAGTGCCGGACCCCGGCGTCGACGTAGGCCTGGAACCGGCCGGCCACCTCCTCGGGCGTGCCGGCGGGGGCGATGCGCTCCAGCAGCGACGCGGGCTTGTCGCCGTAGGCCCGGCCCAGGAAGCGGGCGACGTCGTCGCGCGCCCGGTCGCCGTCGCGCCGGATGGAGCAGTAGGTGAACAGCAGCCACTCGAAGCCCGCCAGGTCGCGCTCCGCCCGCGCCGCCTCGGCCCGGATGGCCTGCACCGAGCGGGCGTAGGCGTCGGGGGACATCAGGTACGGCATCCAACCGTCGCCCAGCCGGGCGGCGCGGCGCATGGCCGGCGGCTTGCGGCCCGAGACCAGCACCGGCGGCCCGCCGGCGCGGCCTGACGGCGCCACCGGGACGAGCGTCACGTCGTCGAGCGGGAAGAACCGGCCGCGGTGGGTGACCGGCTCGCCGGTCCACAGGGAGCGCAGCACGCCGATGGCCTCGTCGGTGCGCGGGCCGCGCTCGGCCAGCGGCACCCCCAGTGCCTCGAACTCCTGGGGGAACTCGCCCCCGACGCCCACGCCCAACGACACGCGGCCGCCGGACCAGGCGTCGAGGTCGGCGACCTGCTTGGCCAGCACGACCGGGTGGTACAGGGGCAGCAGCACGACCGACGTGCCCACCCGCACCCGCTCGGTCCACGCGGTCAGCAGGGCGAGCCGGGTGATCGCCTCGCCGGTGGGCGTGCGGGGCAGGACGTGGCCGCCCTGCCAGAGCGACTCGATGGGCAGCTGCTCGGCCGCTGCCAGCCAGTCGCGCTCGGGCTCGGGGAGCGCGGCGGCTCCGAAGATGATGCGATCGCCGGGCACAGGCCCCAAAGGTAGCAACTGTTCACTCACTAACTGCGACTTGGCAATTCCCCAGGGTGAAACTACATTCTCGTGCACTGAGAGTGACACTCGCTGATGGGGAGGCCGGGCAGGGCCAGTGCGAGTCAATGGTGACGCGACAACCGGCATTCCTCCTGGAGTCACGGACGAGACCGCTGCGTTCTGGGACGCGGCCCGGGCCGGGCGCCTCGTGGTCGAGCGCTGCGCCGCCTGCGGGAACGACACCTTCCCGCCGCGGGGGATGTGCCGGACCTGCCGCGGCCGCGACCTGGCACCCGTCGAGGTCACCGGCCGCGGCGTGATCTACAGCTACACCGTCAACCACCAGCGCTGGCTCCCCGACCTGGA
>DATBGF010000290.1:0-12426 GCA_036558145.1 Acidimicrobiales bacterium | reverse complement strand
TGCCGATCGACTCCCATCCCACGCCCATCATCAACACCGTGAACGGGCTGCCCTGGCGGTCTCGCATCCAGGGCTACGACGCCCCGTTCTCGCTGGACAAGGCCAAGTCGTTCACCTTGCACTTCAACAGCCAGCCCAGCGACATCCGCGGGGCGGCCGGGAACCCGGTGTTCGACGACAGCCAGTCGTACTGGTCGCCGCAGTTGCCCCAGGCCGGGGTGATCGTGCCCCACAACGGCGTCCGGATGGAGGTCACGAACATGGCAGGCACTTCGCTGACCGTCCACATCACGGGGTGACAGGCACCCGTTGATGCCGTCGAGGCGTCGGGGACCAGGACCGGGTCCCCGGCGCCTTCGGCCGGCTCGCCGGCATTTCCCGTCATCAGGGCGCTGCCCGCCGTTCACGTCCCCCTCGGGCACGGTTCTCCTCGCGTGGCTAGCGTCCCTCTACGCAGGCATAGGAAGGAGCGGAACGGTGGCGCGTACACGAATCGCAGCAGGGGTAGCGACCCTGGCCCTGGCGGTGAGCATCGGCTGGGCCGTGCCCGGCAGCCCCGCCGGAGCACAGGGCAACCAGCCCCCGGTCCAGGTACAGGTCCTGGGCCTCAACGACTTCCACGGGAACCTCGAACCCCCCACCGGATCGGGCGGCCGCATCGAGGGCATCGACGCCGGTGGCGCGGCCTTCCTGGCCACCCACCTCAAGAACCTGGAGGCGACCAACCCCCGCAACACCACCGTGGTGGCCGCGGGCGACCTCATCGGGGCGAGCCCGCTGCTGTCGGGCCTGTTCCACGACGAGCCGACCATCGAGGCGCTGAGCCAGATGGGCCTCGACATCAGCTCGGTCGGCAACCACGAGTTCGACGAGGGCACCGACGAGCTCCAGCGCATGCAGTTCGGCGGCTGCCATCCGGTCGACGGCTGCCAGGACGGCGACGGCTTCGCCGGGGCCGCCTTCCAATACCTGTCGGCCAACGTGGTCAACCACCGCACCGGTCGCACCCTGTTCCCGCCGTACGTGATCAAGCGCTACGAGGCCAACACCAAGATCGCCTACATCGGCATGACCCTGGAGGGCACGCCCACCATCGTCACCCCTGAGGGCGTGGCCGGGTACGACTTCCTGGACGAGGCCGACACCGCCAACGCGCTGGTCACCAAGCTGCAGAACCAGGGCATCCACAACATCATCGTGCTGATCCACGAGGGCGGCCTCCCCACCGGCGGGTTCAACGCCTGCCCGTCGATCTCGGGCGCCATCGTCGACATCGTCAACCGGCTCAGCCCGGACATCGACGCGGTCATCAGCGGCCACACCCACCAGGCCTACAACTGCATGATCCACGGCATCCCCGTGACCAGCGCGTCGTCGGCCGGCCGGCTCGTGACCGACATGGACCTGACGATCGACCGCAACACGAAGCGGATCACGGGGATCACGGCTACCAACAAGATCGTGACCCGTGACGTGACGCCCGACGCGGGCATCCAGAGCCTGATCGACAAGTACAAGACGATCAGCGACCCGCTGGCCAAGCGGGTGATCGGGCGCATCACCGCCGACATCACCCCGACCCCGAACGCGGCCGGCGAGTCGGCCCTGGGTGACGTGATCGCCGACAGCCAGTTCGAGGCGACGCAACCGCCCGAGCTCGGCGGGGCGGTGGCCGCGTTCATGAACCCGGGTGGCATACGCGCCGGGCTGACCTTCGCCAGCTCACCTGCGGGCGAGGGCGACGGCAACGTCACGTTCGAGGAGGCGTTCACCGTCCAGCCGTTCGGCAACAGCCTGGTCACCATGACGCTCACCGGCGCCCAGATCGAGACCATGCTGGAGCAGCAGTTCTGCGGCACGAACGCCAGCTTCAACAAGGTGCTGCAGCCGTCGGCCGGCGTGAGCTACACGTGGGACCACGCCGCCATCGGCGCGACCGACTGCGCCACGGCCAACGCGATCGACCCGGCCAGCATCGCCATCAACGGCGTGCCGGTCGACCCGGGCACCAGCTACCGGATCACGGTGAACAGCTTCCTCGCCACCGGCGGCGACGGCTTCACCGTCCTCAACGGCGGCACCGACCGCCTGGGCGGCGCGGTCGACCTCGACGCCCTCGAGGACCACTTCACCGCCAACCCGGCGGGCGTGGCCCCCGGTCCGCAGAACCGGATCACCCGCATCAACTGACGTCGGTTTACGAAGGGGGTCGATCGCGCTCGCGATCGACCCCCTTCGCCCTTTCGGGCAACGCGTTCTGCCCTCTCGGCTGTCCGTCCTGATCCGGCCCCGGCGCACGCTCCGGGGGATCGTGGACACGTTGCGATCTCTGGACCCGGGGACTGACAGCGACCGCGCGCCGAAGGCGCCCGAAGTGGCCGCCCCGCGCCCGGAGAGCCCGGCTCCGCTCAAGGACGCCGCCGGCGTCCGCACCGCCCCGAACCCCGGGAAGCTGAACCCCGCGTCCGCCCGCCGGCTGCAGGCCGCGGCGGGCAACCGGGCGGTGGCCCGCCTGGTGGCCCAGCGCCGGGCCGCGGCCGGTCCCGGCGGCTCGGGGCCGGGCCCCGCCGGTCCGGTCCCCGCGGGCCGCGCCGAGCGCTCCGGTCCCGCCGCCGGCGGCACCGGGCCTGCGCCCACGCCGGCGGTCGAGGGCGGCGGCGAGGCCGTGGTCGCCCGGGCCGGCGCCGCGGGCACCCAGCTCGCCCCGGCCCCGCCGGCCCCGCCTCCGGGGGGCAACGGCAACGGCAGCGGCAGCGGCGGGGCGCCGGTGATCCAGCGGCGCGAGGACGGCGGCGGGGGCGAAGGCCGCAGCGCCGATCCGAAGGCGGATCCCAAGTTCGTCCGCCTGACCCAGGACGTGCGGGCCAAGGGCGACCGCCTGGCGGCCCACCCGCCGGCCGCGGCCGAGTCGGGCAAGGCGCAGGCCGCCGCCCGGCCACCGGCGGACGACCGCGAGGCCCAGGGCAAGGCGGCCAACGCCGAGAAGATGAACGCGGCCAAGCCGGGCACTTTCGACAAGGCCGCGTTCGTCAAGGCCGTCAACGACGCGATCGCCGCCCAGGCGCCGAAGAACCTCGACGAGGCCGACCACTTCGGCGAGTCGGGCAAGGCCGGTGCGGTCAAGAGCGCGGTGCAGGGCCACGTCACCGAGGGCAAGAAGGCGTCGGCCGGCGACATCGAGCGCACCACGAACGCCCCGCCCGACACCGCCGCCGCCAAGGACAAGCCGGTCACCCCGCTCGCCGGGGACAAGCCCCCGGGCCCGCCGGCGCCGCCCGATCCCAACCTGGCGGTGCCGGACAAGCTGCCGCCCTCGGCGACCGACCTGTCCGCGGGCCCGGCGCAGGTCGACCAGCAGATGGCCGACGCCGACGTCACCGAGGACCAGCTGGCCAAGTCCAACGAGCCCGAGTTCACCGGGGCGCTGAAGGACAAGAAGGAGGGTGAGGCCCACTCGGCCGAGGCCCCGCCCAAGATGCGGGCGGCCGAGTCCGCCACCCTGACCCAGGCCAAGGCCGGCGCCCAGGCCGACGGCACGGCGGCGATGCGCTCACTGGCCGGCGACCGGGCCAAGGCGGGCCAGGCGGTCGACACCGGCAAGCAGACCGAGCAGTCCGGCGACGAGGGCAAGCGCAAGCAGGTCAACGCCAAGCTCCAGCAGGTCTTCAACACCACCCAGACCGAGGTCCAGGGCATCCTGACCGGCCTCGACCGCAAGGTGGACGAGGCGTTCACCCAGGGCGAGAAGGCGGCCCGCGACGCCTTCACGGCCGACCACAAGCAGCGGATGGAGCGCTACAAGGACGAGCGCTACTCGGGCCTGCTGGGCAAGGCCCGCTGGGTCAAGGACAAGTTCGCGGGCCTGCCCGCCGAGGCCAACCAGATCTTCGAGCAGGCCAAGGGCGGCTACACCCGGCGGATGCAGGGCGTCATCGAGTCCGTCGCCGACATCATCGGCAACGAGCTGACCCGGGCCAAGGCCCGCATCGCCCAGGGCCGCGAGCAGATCGCGGCCGAGGTCAGCCACATGCCGGCCGAGCTGCAGGCGGTGGCCAAGGAAGCGGTCTCGGACTTCAACGCCAAGTTCGACGGGCTCAGCGAGTCCGTGGACGCCAAGAGCAACGAGCTGGTCGACACCCTGGCCACCCGCTACACGGACGCGGTCAAGTCCGTCGACGAGGAGATCGCGGCCGAGAAGGAGAAGAACAAGGGCCTGATCGCCAAGGTCGTCGACGCGGTCAAGGGCGTCATCGACACGATCCTCAAGCTCAAGGACCTGCTGATGGGGGTGCTGGCCAAGGCGGCCAGCGCGGTGGCGGCCATCATCAAGGACCCGATCAAGTTCCTGGGCAACCTGGTCTCGGCGCTGGGTGCCGGCCTGAAGGCGTTCATCGCCAACATCGGCAAGCACCTGAGCGCGGGCCTCATGGGCTTCCTGCTGGGCGCCATGGCCGCCTCGGGCGTGCTCCTGCCGTCGAAGTTCGACATCCAGGGCCTGATCATGCTGGTGGCCGGGGTCATGGGCCTGACGTGGGGCGCCCTGCGGGGCCGGATCGTCAAGCGGGGCGTGCCCGAGCAGGCCATGACCCAGGTCGAGCGGGTCATGCCGATGGCTCAGAAGATGCACACCGGCGGCGTCGGCGGCGTCTGGCAGGACGTCAAGGGCAAGGTCGGCGACCTCAAGGGGATGCTGTTCTCCAAGATCAGCGAGTACCTCATCCCGACGGTCCTCATCGCCGGCATCACCTGGATCCTCTCGCTGCTCAACCCGGCATCGGCCTTCATCAAGGCCTGCAAGATGATCGTCGACATCATCTCGTTCATCATCACCCGGGGCGCCCAGATCGCCACGTTCGTGAACGCGGTGCTCGACGCGGTGATCGCCATCGCCGGCGGCGCCATCGGCTCGGTCCCCGGCCTCATCGAGGGCGCGCTGGGCAAGTCCGTCCCGGTCCTCATCGGCGCCCTGGCCGCCATCCTCGGCATCGGCGGCATCGCCCAGAAGATCCAGAGCTTCGTCCGGGCCCTCGCCAAGCCCGTCGGCAAGGCCATCGACTGGATCGTCGGCAAGATCGTCAGCTTCGGCAAGAAGCTCTGGAACAAGATCAAGTCCAAGTTCTCGAAGAAGAAGGACGGCAAGGACCAGGGTCCCGACAGCCGCAACGACCGCCAGAAGCAGCGGGACCTCGACGCCGGCCTGAACGCGGCCGAGAACCTCGTCAAGGAGGGCAAGTCCGAGCAGCAGGTCCGGGCCGCCCTGCCCGGCATCCAGTCCCGCTACAAGATGACCTCGCTCACCCTGTCGGTGGCGCCCGGGGCCGACAACAAGCAGACCTACACGTTCTCCGGCGAGGTCAACCCCCGCGGGCAGCGGGTCATCCCGGGCGGCGGCCCCAACAAGTTCAAGGCCCGCAAGACCGGCGCCGCGTCGTTCGAGGGCGAGTTCGCCAACTTCCCGGCAGGAGCCTGGGGTGGATACGACAGCTTCAAGGCCACGCCCCATCCGGCCAACATCCAGTACAGCCACCCGAACGGCAGTTGCCCGCGGCCGACGGGGAGCTACTCGGTGGCGGGCTCGGCCACCGGCGGGAACGTGAACACCGCGGACTGGCGAGCACGCATGGACCGGGAGCGCGCCGCCGAGAGCCAGAAGCTGAAGGCCACCATGACGCCGCAGGCCGCGGACCGGCAGGCCATGTCCACGGTGGCTGCCCGCCACGGGATGTCGGACTGGCGCGACGTGTACCTGCTCGAATGGGAAGAGCACCACATCAAGCCGGTCAACTGGGGTGGCGGCAACGGCAACGGCAACCTGGTCTACCTTCGCTGCGCCGAGCACGACCGCTTCACCGGCTTCTGGAACAGCATGAAGGCGACGATCATGAAGGACATCCCGTGACCGACGTCGACGAGCTGATCGAGCGGGCCCGCGGCGGCGACGAGGCGGCCGCAACGGCGCTGGCCGGCGACCCGGACGGCCTGCCCGCCGTGCTCGACGCGCTGGCCCGAGGCGGGCCAACCGGCCTGCTGCCCTCGGTCGTCGTCCGCCTGGCCCGGCCGGACACGGTGCCCCTGCTCATCGAGCGCATGGCCGTGGACCAGGTCGATGTGCGCTGGGCGTGCGTCGCCGGGCTCGGCGCGTCCGGCGACCCGCGGGCGCTCGACGCGCTGCTGGCCGAGCTGGACGACGAGTCGTGGTACGAGCCGGACCGGTCGATGGTGGCCCAGGCCCTCGGCGACTTCGGTGATCCCGCCGCGGTGGGCCCGCTCCAGGCGGTCGTGGCCGCCAACCGCCGCGAGTACGACGAGACCGAGAATCCCGCCCTCCTCCTACGAGCGGCCGAGGCCCTGGCGAAGCTGGGCGATCACGGTGCCTGCGACGCGGTGCTGGAGATCCTCGCCTCGCCGTCCGAGATGGGGCGGTCCCTGGCCGCGACCGTCCTGCGGCTCGTCACCGGGCCGGGTGTCGTCGAGGCGCTGGCCCGCGCCGCGACCCGGGATCGCTCCCGCGAGGTGCGGGCTGCGGCCGTCGACCCGCTGGCGCTGCTGGGAACGCCCGAGGCGGTCGAGGCGCTCGTCCCCGTCTGCCAGGACGACGTGGACGACGTCGCCGTGCGGGCCCACGTCCGCCTCGGTGGCGTCCTGGGCGAGACCTTCGACGACGAGGACGGCGAGGAGGAGGCGGCCGCAGCCTGGGCCGAGCACCGCGACGACTTCCGCCCCGCGACGGTCCACCGGATGGGCCGGCCGCTCCACGTCCCGGCCCTGGTCGACCTGCTGGAGGCGGAGAGCGACCCCGGTCCCCGCGACGACCTGGTCACCGAGCTGACGCTCATCACCGGCCTCCCGGTCGCCGCCATCCTGCGTGACGGCGGCGTCGACGCCCTCCGCCGGCGGGTCGACGCGGGGCCCTTCGAGGACGGCGGCCTCTACAAGTGGGGCCACGCCGTCCCGTTCCCGTAGCGATCCACGCGAACTGCTGGGCCCCCGCCTTCCGTATGGACGCCCGGATGATGCGCGGATGCGAGCGGTAGGCGGCGGGACTGTGGCTGGACGGGTACGGCGGATCGGGATCGTCGGGGCTGTGGCGCTGCTGGTCGCCGCGTGTTCGGGCGGCGGGGGGTATGGGTCGGGTGCGGGGGAGGCGAGCACGCAGCCGGGCCGGCCGAGCGTGGATCCTTGTGCCGAGAGCGTCGAGGCCGGCAGTGACTGGGCCGGGGTCGACCTGCCGCAGGGGACCGCGGCCGAGGTGGCCGGGGCGTTCTCGTCGAGCGTGCTCGGGATCGATGGCACCGCCTCGTCCGGGGGGACCGACAACGGTGGCGGGTGCACCGTCGTCGTCGACCACGGGACGGTGGGCCAGGCCGACGTGGACCTGGCCACGGCGGGCGACCATCTCGTCGTGACCGGTTACCGGTTCCCGGCCGTGCCGGAAGCCGACCCCGGCGTGACGCTCGGGTTGCAGGTCGAGGGCGACACGGTCGACCTGAACTTCGGCGGGGCCGTGTGCGCCGGGTGCACCGGGCGGGTGGCGGTGCGGTACGGGCCCGCCGAGGGCGAGGGCAGCCTCGACGCGGACGGGCACGCACAGGTGCAGATCGCACGGGATCCGGCCGATCCGGGCAGCGTGCTCATCACCGTGTTCGGGCCCCTCGGCCTCGTGGTCGCCGCGCTCGGTGTCTCGACGCCCGCTGGGGACTTCGCCGCCGGTTAGCCAAAATACTTAACATGTGAACAGTTGCCATGTAAGCTATCTGGCATGGATGAGCCGGAGATGCCGACGACCGGGGCCCTCGTCTGGCAGCTCGCGATGCGCTGGCGGTCGGCCGTCGACCGGGCGGTCGCCCCGTTGGGGCTGACCCACGCGCAGTACGTCGCGCTCGCGTCCATCCGGGGCCTCGCGGCCCGGGGCGAGAAGCCGAGCCAGCGACGGCTCGCCACGTGGACGGGGCTGGGGACCATCTACGTGTCCAAGCTGGTCCGGGCGCTCGAACACGACGGCCTGGTCGAGCGGGCGCCCGACCCCGGTGACGCGCGAGCGGTCCAGATCACGCTGACCGAACGAGGCCGGGACACCGCCGACCGGGCGATCCCGATCGTGCGGGCGCTCGACCGCGAGCTCACCGTCGCGCTCGGTGATCACAGTTCCGACCAGCTCGGCGCGCTGCGCGAAGCCCTGCGCACGTTGCTCCGCACTGCTCCCCCGACAGGAGACAACCCATGACCAACCCCACCCCCACCTCCGCTCCTGCGCTCACCGGCCGGGACATCGGCGAGGCCCAGCGGGCCATCGGCGCCCTCCTCGGGCGCAAGCTCGACGCCGCGGGCCTGCCCTTCTCCGACTGGGTCGTGCTGTTGACCCTCGACACCACCGGCCCGCTGGCGGCGGACGACCTCGTCGCCCGGCAGGCCGGCGGGCTCAGGGAGCCCGAGAGCGAGGCCCGAGCCACGATCGACCGCATGATCGGGGCCGGGATGCTCGCGCCCGAGGGCGGCCGGCTGGTGCCGACCGCGGTCGCCGAGAGCGTGTTCCGACCGATCCGGGACGGTGTCTCCCGGCTCACCGTCGAGCTCTACGGCGACCTCCCGCCGGAGGACCTGGAGGCCACCCGGCGCACGCTCGCCGAGGTGACCCGCCGGGCCAACGCCAAGCTGGCCGAGATCGCCTAGTGCCCCGAGTCGTAAGTCCGCCCGCGGTTTCGGCGAGCACTGGGCGTCGCTCGCAACGCCACGACGAGGCGCAGCCGTAGCTGCGGTGAGGAGGAGGACGCCGCGAGCGGCGTTCAGGGCCGGCGAAACCGCGGCATGACTTGCGACTCGGGGCACTAAGCGGGCTGGTCGGGACCGGAGAGGATCGGGACGCGCCAGTTGACGATGAGGCCGAGCTGGGCGTAGAGGCCGGCCCAGTCGATGTAGCGGCGGACGTCGAGCTCGGCCTTCACGACGGTGAACACGCTGTAGCCGTGGACCTCGACGTCGCGGCCGGTGGCCGGCAGGCCGTTGAACGTGCCGTCCCGGTCGTGGGTGCCGCCGTAGGTCCACTCCGCGCCGGCGGCGCCCGGTCCGGCCGGGCCCGAGGTCTGGTCGTCGGTCACCCAGATCGGGGCGCGGTCGCTGAACCACTGCTGGAGGCTGACCATCATGTCGGCGAAGGCGACCGCGTCGAGCACCCGGAAGTCGTTCCGCATCCGGTCGATCAGGTCCGGGGCCCCGCTCTGGATCTGCTCGAAGATCAGCTCACCCTCGTCGGTGCCGCTCCGCTGGTTGTAGCGGTCGGCGAAGCTCATCGGGGTCTCGGGGTCGCTCATGGCCGGATCCATCCGTCGTAGGTGACGCCGCCCGCGGGCAGCGAGGGCGCCACGACCACCGGCCCCCCGACGCCCTCGTAGTCGGCCAGGGTGGGCGGGCCGATCGGCCTGCCCACCAGCGCGCCCAGCGCGTTGTTCTTGAACGGGACCGGCGACAGCCGCTGGTGCTGTTGGTGGGTCACCACCCAGGTGGCGTAGGGCCGGTCGACGGCCCGGGGCCGGCTGGGCGGGCCCGCTGCCGCGGCCGCGGGCGGGAAGGCGACCTGCTCGTAGTGGTCCTCGGTGCTGGGCACGGCGTGGGGCAGTCCTGCCACCCGGGTCGTCGGGCTGGTCGCCAGCGGGCTGCTGGCCACCGTCGCGCCCTCGTGCGCGGGCGTCACGAAGATGATCGTGACCAGCCGCCCGCCGTGGGGGGTCGGGCGCTGCACGACCCACCCCTCGAACCAGTGGACGCCGCACACCCAGAACAGCTCGATCTCCGCGGGGTGGGCGTACCCCGGCCGATCCTCGTCCGGCATGAGGTCGAGCGCCACCTCCAGGCCCCAGCGGAACGTCCGGCGCACGATCTTGTTGACGTCGCCGTGGTAGCCGATCCAGTTGCCGGTCGGCGACGGCGACGGCGCACCCGGCGTCCACGGGCCGCCACTGCGACCCTCGTAGCCGAACCAGTGCTTGATGATGTGCTCCCGTAGGCCCTGGGCGCCGTTGGGCACCTTCTTGAACGCGTCGTCGTCCCAGAGCCCGGGGAGCACCACCTCCAGCCAACCCACCCCGTCGGGGTCGTCGGCCTCGAGGGTGCGCAGGCTCTTGAGCACCGCGCGCTTGTCCGCCCGGTTGAGATAGGTCTCGATCAGGCTGAGCGTCGGGCCCTTCTCGAGGTAATAGGGCATCGCGTCGGACATGCCGCCCCCTTGTGCCACCGCCCGCCGCGCGCGGGCGGGGACACTATGCCGTCACGAGCGCCGTACGCGGAAGACCTCGATCTCGCCGGGCAGGCCCTTCATCCGCCGCGGGCCGAGCGGATCGACCGCGACACCGGAGGGGGCCAGCCGGGCCGTGACCCCGGCGGTGACGACCACCTCGCCCGGCTGGGCCAGCGCGCACAGCCGGGCCGCCTCGGACTGGACGACGCCGAACCAGTCGCCCCCGGAGGGGATGACGGGGCCGTGCGCCAGCCCGACACGCACCTGCAGTGCCAGCTCGGGCTCGGCCCTGCGCCAGGCGGCGATGTCGTCCAGGGCGGCCAAGGTGCACTGCACGGCGCCCGTGGTGTCGTCGAAGGCGGCGTTGATCCCGTCGCCGGTGTGCTTGATCTCCACCCCCCGGAACTCCCGCAGCCGGGCCCGGACCAGCCGGTCGTGCACCCGCAGCTGCTCGAGGTACAGGGCGTCGCCCAGCCGGACGTTGGAGGCGGTGGAGGCCACCACGTCACTGGTGAAGATGGTGCGCTCCCGCGCGGTGTGCGTGCCCACCCCGCCGGCGCCGAGCCGCTCGGCCACGGCCTCGGTGCGCCGCGTCCAGCCGACCATGCCCTCGGCGTCGAACGCCTCCGCCGCCTCGCTCAACCGCGCGGCCACCTCCTGCCGGGACCCGCCCGCGGCCGCCAGGCCCCGGGCCTGCTCCAGGAGCACCTTGGCGGCCTCGGCGGCCAAGCCCTCCCGCTCGCACAGGCCCGCAGCGTGGTCCGCCAGCCGCCGGGCTCCGTCGAGGTCGCCCCGGTGGCGGGCCACGACCGACGCCAGCCGCGGCACCAGCGCCGGCCAGCCCAGGGTGAGAAGCACACCCCGCTCGTAGAGCTCCTCGACGGCCGCGGCCGCCGACAGCACGATCCGAGGCTGGTCGAGCAGGTCACCCACCTCGACGAGCGCCACCGCGATCCCCTCCGAGGTCTGGGTCACCGGGCCCCGGAACCCGTCCCGCCACCGCGCCCGCCCCAGCTGCGCCTCGGCCGCCGCGACGTCACCGGCCTCGACCGCGGCCAGGGCAGGCACGAACGACGGCGGGTCGAGGTGGGGCTGCGCCGGCACGAGCGGCGCCGTCTGGGCCCTCGCCCCGACCGTCGCGAGCACCGGGGCCAGCAGCGCCGCGGTGAAGGCGTGGCCCGTGGCCCGCCACCGCCGGTGGGCCCGTTCCACCGCCTCGGCCGTGGGATCCGCGGCGGCCGCGCCCGCCAGGACGTAGCCGGCGGCCAGCTGGGCGGCGGCGAAGCCCATCTCCCCCAGGCGACCCGCGGCGCGCGTGCGCTCCTCGACGTCCTGGGCCAGGTCCCGGGCGGCCCGCACGGAGCCCTGCATCAGCGTGCTCAGGGCCAGGCGGGACTCGTGCAGCAGCGCGGTCCCCACATCCTCGGCCGCCGAGCGCCGGGCCCCGGTCCGGAAGCACCGGTCGGCCTCGGCCAGCTCGAGGCGCCGCAGCCGGTGGATCCCCTCGGCGAAGTCCAACCGGCCCAACGCCCGCTCGACGGCGCCCCCGTCGGCCTCGGACCCGTGGCGCCGGGCGCCGGCCACGACGGCGAGCGCCCGCTCGCTCTCCCCCGACACGATGAACGACTCGGCCAGCGCCGACTCGGCCTCGATGAGCGTGGCCGCGGCCACGGCCGGCGTGGGCGCGGCGGCGAGCGCGGCCTCGAGCTCGTGCACGTCCACCCGGGTCCCGATGCGGATGCGCGAACCGGACCGGGACCGCACCAGGAACGTGGCCGCCCGCACCGCCGTGGTGGCGTCCTGCGTGCGGTCGATGGCCCGGCCCAGCAGCTCCTCCGCCTGCCCGGCGTCGAGGGCGAGGTAGGCGGCCCGCCCCGCCTCGAACCACAGGTCCTGGCCCGCATCGGCCGCGGCGGCCAGGAAGCGGGCGGCGTCGGGCCACGCCCCCCAGGCGCCGGTGATCTCCCCGGCGCGGCGGTACAGGTCGCCGGCACCGCCGTCGCCGGCCCGCAGGCGATGGCCGGCCACCCGGACCAGCGTCGGGTCGTCGAGCGTCCCGTCCGGGGAGGCGGCCACCAGGGAGTCGGCGATGGTGCGGTGGATCTGCCGGCGGCGGCCGGCGCTGAGGCCGTCGAGCAGAGCGGTGCGCACCAGCGGGTGGCTGAAGCGCAGGCCGTGGTGGGCGGGCACGGCCA
>DATBGF010000289.1:0-6754 GCA_036558145.1 Acidimicrobiales bacterium | reverse complement strand
GAGTGGGCCAACCGGTTGCAGGCCCCGACCGCCATCGCCGACAAGCGCCGCGTCGACCACACGGAGTCCGCGGAGATCGTCGAGCTGATCGGCAACGTCGAGGGCTGCCACGCGCTGATCGTGGACGACTTCACCATCTCGGCCGGGACGCTCGTCGACGCCGCCCGCGTGCTGGTGGAGCGGGGCGCGAGGTGCGTCTACGCGGCCGTGACCCACGGGCTGCTGGCCGGCGAGGCCAACGACCGCCTCGACCGCAGCCCCATCGAGCGCCTCTTCATGACCGACAGCGTCGAGACGCAGCCGGACCAGCTGTCGCCCAAGGTCGAGGTCGTGTCGGTGGCCGGGCTGCTGGGCGAGGCCATCCGCCGGATCGCCCGGCGCGAGAGCATCTCCGTCCTGTTCGAGTAGCGGCCCGGGGGAGGGTGTGTTGGAGACGTTCGACCGGTGGGCGGCCGAGGCCCGCCGCCTCGAGGTCGGGGGCCTGTCGCTGGCGGTGCACGATGTGGGCGAAGGCCCGGTCGTCACGTTCCTGCACGGCTACCCGTCGTCCAGCCTCGACGCCATCCCGCTGATCGAGCGGCTCTCCGGGGTGCGGGTGGTGGCGCCCGACCTGCCCGGCTTCGGGGCCTCGGACAAGCCGGTAGGCCACACCTATTCGATCCACGGCGCGGTCGACGCGGTGGAGGCGATCTGGGACCGGCTCGGCGTCACCTCCAGCGTCCTGGTGGCCCACGACTACAGCGTGTCGGTGGCCCAGGAGCTGCTGGCCCGCCAGGCCGAGACCCCGGACGGGCGGCCGGTCGCCGTGACCGGCGTGGTCTGGTCCAACGGCGGGCTCTACCCCGACCTGCACCGGCCCACCTACGGCCAGCAGCTGCTGCTGGACCCCGAGCACGGGGCCGAGCTGGCCGCGGCGATGACCGAGGACGCCTTCGCCAACGGCATCCGGATCACGTGGGGCGAACGCCGGCCGATGGCCGACGAGGAGGTCCACGACATGTGGCGGGCGCTCGAGCACGACGGCGGCGCCCGCCAGATGCACGCCCTGCTCCACTACGTGGCGGACCGGCGGGCGAACGCCGACCGCTGGCGGGCCGCGCTGGAGGCGGACGCGGTGCCCATGCGCTTCGTGTGGGGCGAGCTCGACCCCGTGTCGGGTGGGCACGTGGCCGACCGCCTGGCCGAACGGCTGCCCGCGGTGCCCGTGGACCGCCTGATGGACGTGGGCCACTGGCCGCCCTTGGAGGCCCCGGACGAGCTCACCGCCGCGGTGCGGGACCTGGTGGGATGAGGCGGGAATCCGGTCGCTGATCGGCGGGGGCGCCGGTAGCGTCAGCCGTTCGTGCTGGGTACCTCCTCCGACTCCGATCTCGCGGCCGAGCGGCGCGCGGGGACGATCGCGGGCGCTGTCGCGTACTCGCTGTGGGGTGTGTTCCCGCTCGTGTTCCACCGGCTGTCGTCGGTCGGGGCCGGCGAGATCCTGATGCACCGGGTGGTGTGGTCCTTCGGCGTGGTGGCCGTGGTCCTGGCGCTGCGCGGGGACCGGCACTGGCTGGCGGCGGTCAGGGCGCAGCCGGGGGCGCTGCCCCGGCTGGCGGCGGCGGCGGTGCTGGTGGCGACCAACTGGCTCGTCTACGTGTGGGCGGTGAACCACGACCACGTGGTGGAGGCGGCGCTCGGGTACTACATCAACCCGCTCATCACGGTGGCGCTGGCCGTCGTCGTGCTGCGGGAGCAGCTGCGCCGGCTCCAGCTGGTGGCGCTCGGGTTCGGGGCGGGCGCGGTGGCCGTGCTGACCGTCGCCTACGGGCGGGTGCCGTGGATCGCTCTGGTGCTCGCGTGCACGTTCGCCAGCTACGGGTTCATCAAGAAGGCCGTGCCCGTACGGGCGCTGGCGTCCGTGGGGACCGAGACGCTCGTGCTGTTGCCGCTGGCCCTCGGCGGCCTGCTGGTGATGGAGGTGCGGGGCGACGCGGCCTTCATGCACGGCAGCGTGGGTCGCGACCTGCTGCTGGCCGGCCTGGGTGTGATCACTGTGGTGCCGCTGGCTCTGTTCGGGGCGGCGGCGCGGCGCATCCCGCTCTCCCTGCTGGGCCTGCTCCAGTACCTGACCCCGACCCTGCAGCTGGTGTGCGGCGTGGCCATCCTCGGCGAGCCGCTCCCGCCCGAGCGGCTGGCGGGCTTCGTGCTGGTGTGGGTGGCGCTGGCCGTGCTGACCTTCGACGTGCTGGGCAGCGCCCGCCGGCTCGACCGGGACGAGCCCGAGGACCCGCTGCCGGTGGCGGAGGCCGCCTGAGCGGCGAGACTCGGGCCGGTGAACTTCCTCGGCCACACCCATGTCGCCCTGGCCGGGGGCGAGGACGACCCCGCCTTCGTGCTGGGTGCCGTGCTGCCCGACCTGGCGCCGATGGCCGGGATCCGCCTGGCGCCGCGCCGGATGGAGGGGACGCTCGGCGCCGGCGTGCGCTGCCACCTGAGGGCCGACGCGGCGTTCCACGCCGATCCGAGGTTCCGGGCCGGGAGCCGGGCCCTGCGGCTGGCGCTGGCGGAGCGGGGCGTCGAGTCGGGCCCGGCCCGGGCGGTCGGCCACGCGGGCTGGGAGCTGCTGCTGGACGGGACGCTGGTGGCGACGGCCACGGAGGACGCCTTCCGGGCCGCCCTGGCCGAGGGCGACCGCGCCCTGCCCGCGCTGGCGGGGGACGACCGGGAGCGCTGGGCCGCGTTCCTGGACCGGCGCCACGCCTCGCCCGGCCTCCACTACGACGACCCGGCCTGGGTGGCCGACCGCCTCTACGGCATGCTGGCCCGCCGTCCCCGCCTGGCCCTGCCGGCCGAGCAGGTCCCGCTGGTGGCGGACGTGCTCGCGGCCCACGCCCCCGCGGTGGGGGACGTGGCGGACGCGGTCCTCGACGACACCGCCCGGCAGGTCAACAGGCCCTGAGCCGTCAGCCGAGCGGCGCGCAGGTCGTGAGGTAGTGCTGCAGGTACTCGAAGGCGAGGCGGGTGTCGTCGGTCTCGCCGTGCGGGGCGTGGAACCGGCCCGCGTAGATGGCGACGTCGGTCAGGTCCCAGCGCCGGGCGTAGAGGTCGAGCGCCGAGGCCCGGGGCCGGAAGCCGGTGCGGGCGGCGTACTCGTCCAGGATCGCCGGGTCCTCGCGACCCAGGGCCCACAGGTCGCGCTCGGGGTAGGACAGGAGCGCCGTGTCCCAGTCGATGAGGACCAGGCCCGCGGCCGTCGTGATGGTGTTGGCCTGGTGGGGCTCGCCGTGGGTCAGGACCCGGGCCGCACCCTCGCGGGCCAGCGCGGCGGCCGAGTCGTCGTAGCGGCCCAGGGCCGCGATCAGCGGGGAAGCGTGGCGCTCGAGCAGCCGGCGGGCGGGCTCGCCGTAGGGCCCGGTGTCCCAGGGGGACGCGAGGTCCTCCAGGGCCGCGGCCAGGCGGTCCCGGTAGGCGATGGCCAGGTCGTCGACCCCGGCCGTCCCGTGCAGGGCGGCGGGGACACCGTGCAGCGTCACCAAGAGATCGAGGACGGCCAGGCGCTCACGGCGGTCGGGGTAGGCGCCCCAGACGTGGGTCTCGCCGTCCACCCACTCGTACAGCGCCAGGGCGTAGCGGCCGTCCACCCGCCACAGGACGTCCCCACCGGTGGCACGGCGGGGGGCGGCCACGAAGGCGAGTCCCGCGTCGGCCAGGGCGCGGGCGGTCGCCAGGGCGGCGGACAGGCGCTGCCACGTCGCCTCCGGCGGATCGTCCCGCCCGGAGCGCTTGGCGGTGAGGTCGTCGACCGTGACGAACCACGACCCGCCGGCCTCCGCGCGCCAGTGGTAGCTGCCGAACCCCAGCGGGAGGTAGTCGAGGGCCCGAGCCTCCAGCCCCCAGCCCTCGCGCAGCGCGGCCGCCACCCGGGCATCGCTCAGGCTGTCGGGCCGGCTGTGCACCGGGGGCAGGGTAGGCCCCGCCGCTAGCCTCGGCGGGACATGACCTCCCGCCTCCTGCGCCGCACGGCGCCGCTGCTCGTGCTCGCGGCGGTGGCGCTCGGACTGCTCGGCGCCTCGTCCGCCGACCCGAGCCCGGACGCGGAGGTGGGGACGGCGTTCGTGGCGCACCGCACCGACGGGGCGCAGCCGGTGGTCCGCGCCGGGGGGCTGGTGGTGCTGGCCGCAGCGGGAGCCGGCCTGGTGGCCGCCCGGGCAGCGCGCCCGCTCGCGCCTGCGCCGGTCTCGGTCCCGCGGGCCCGGTCCGAAGCACTGACTCCTCTCCGACGCCGGGGGCCACCGGCGGGCCGCGGCCCGCTGACCTGATTCCCCCAGCCGAGGAGCTCTCCATCTGATTGCCCTGCTGATCGCCTATGCCGTGGTCGGGCTCGGCCTCGTCGCGTCCGGGCGGCGCGCCGGACGGGCCGCGCCCTGGATCGCCGCGCTCCCGCTCGTGGCCACGCTGGCCTGGCTCGGGGCCGACGCCGGTGCCGTGCTGGACGGGGAGCCGGTCACCCGGAGCGTGGCCTGGGTGCCCGAGCTGGGCGTGGACCTCGACCTGCGCCTGGACGGCTTCGCCGCCCTCTTCGTGCTGCTCATCGCCGGGATCGGCGTGCTGGTCTTCGCCTACTCGGCCCGCTACCTGGACCGGGGCGGGGCCGGCGAGGGACGCCTGCTGGGCCTGCTCGTCCTGTTCGCAGGCTCGATGCTGGGCCTGGTCCTCGCCGACAACATGGTCGTTCTCTTCGGGTTCTGGGAACTGACGTCGGTGACGTCGTTCCTGCTCATCGGCAACGACCACACCAACCCGGCGGCCCGGGCCGCGGCGCTCCAGGCGCTGCTGGTCACCGGGCTCGGCGGCCTGGCGCTGCTGGCCGGGGTCGTGCTGATCGGCCAGGCGGCGGGCACCTTCAGCCTGAGCGCGGTGCTGGCGGACCCGCCCGGCGGGGCCACCGTCAGCGTGGGGCTGGCCCTGGTGCTGGTGGGGGCGTTCTCGAAGTCGGCGCAGTACCCGTTCCACTCGTGGCTGCCGGCCGCCATGGCCGCGTCCACCCCGGTGAGCATCTACCTGCACTCCGCCACCATGGTGAAGGCCGGCGTCTACCTGGTCGGGCGGTTGGCTCCCGCGTTCGACACGGTGGGGCTGTGGCGGCCCGCGGTGGTGGGCGTCGGCCTGCTGACCATGCTGGCGGGCGGGCTGCGGGCCCTGCGCCAGCACGACCTCAAGCGGCTGCTGGCCTTCGGCACGGTGAGCCAGCTCGGCTTCATGGTGGTGCTGCTGGGCCTCGGGACCCGGGCCGCGCTGGTCGCCGGGTGCGCGCTCGTCCTCGCCCACGGGCTGTTCAAGGCCGCCCTGTTCATGGTGGTCGGGATCGTCGAGCACCAGGCCGGCACCCGGGACGTGCGACGCCTGGCCCGCTGGGGGCCCGGCTGGCGGCCCACGATCGTCGTGACGGTGGTGTCGGCGGCGTCGATGGCCGGCGTGCCGCTCACGTTCGGCTTCATCGCCAAGGAGGAGGACTTCGCCGCGCTGGTGGACGGCGCGTTCTCCTACGCCGGACTGGTGCTGGCCCTGGTCGTGATCGGGTCGACCCTGACCGCCGCCTACAGCCTTTGGTTCGCCTGGGGGACCCTGGGCCGGGCCGGCGAGGCCGAGGGCGGGGAGCGCGTGGCCGAGGCCCGACCCCCGGCGGCCGCCTTCCTCGCCCCCGCGGCGCTGCTCACCGCCCTGACGGTCGTCCTGGGCATCGCCCCGGCGGCGGTGGACCGCTGGGCCGGGGGCGCGGCCCGCGCCCTGGACCCGGCCGTCGAGCCGGTCCACCTGGCGCTCTGGCACGGGGTCAACCTGCCCCTCGCGCTCTCCGCCCTGGCGCTCACGGGCGGCCTGGTGCTGTTCCTGGCCCGCGCCCGGGTCGCCCGCGTGCTGGCGTGGGGCAGCCGGCTGCCGAGCGGAGCCGAGGTGTACCACCGCGTCCTCTGGGTCGTGAACACCGGCGCCGACCGGCTGACCGGGCTGGTGCAGAGCGGCTCGCTGCCCACCTACGCGGGCGTGATCCTGACCACGGCGGCGCTGCTCACGACCGGCGCGCTGGTGGCGGGCGGCGGCTGGCCCGGCTGGCCCGCGCTGGTCGGATCCGCCGGCCACGTGGCCGTGTGCGTGGCCCTGGTCGTCACCGCGGTGGCGGCGGGAGCGGTCCACCGGCGCTTCTCGGCGGCCCTGCTGCTCGGCGCCACCGGCTACGCCATGGCCGGGCTGTTCGTGGTCCAGGGCGGTGCCGACCTGGCCCTCACCCAGGTGGCGATCGAGACCCTGACCACCGTGCTGTTCGTGCTGGTGCTGCGGCGCCTGCCGGACCACTTCGAGCCCCGCGTGCGCCCGGCGCGCCGGGTGGTCCGGGCCGCCGTCGCGGTGGCCGTCGGGCTCACGGTGTTCGGCCTGGCGCTGACCGCCGGCGGCAGCCGCACCGCCGAGCCGGTCTCGGAGGACATGGTCGAGCGGGCCGTGCCCGACGGCGGCGGGCGCAACGTGGTGGATGTCATCCTCGTGGACTTCCGCGGCTTCGACACGCTGGGCGAGATCAGCGTGCTGGGCGTGGTCGCGCTCTCGGTCTACGCGCTGCTGCGGCGCTTCCGCCCCGCGAGCGAAAGCCTCGGCGCGCCACGCACGCGGGAAGGACACGGGGTCGCCGCGTTCGCGGAGGACCTGCTCGTGCCGTCGGTGATCATGCGCCTGCTCTTCCCGGCGATCCTCGCGCTCGTGCTCTTCATGCTGCTGCGCG
>DATBGF010000288.1:0-14589 GCA_036558145.1 Acidimicrobiales bacterium | reverse complement strand
AGCCCGCTGACCCCGCTCTCGTCCCTCGCCTTCGGCCGGGCCGCCGAGGCCGCGGGGCTGCCGGCCGGCGTGCTCAGAGTCGTCGTCGAGGACGGGTCCGAAGGCGCACGGCTCATGACCGGCCACCCGGCGGTCGACATGGTGTCGTTCACCGGCTCCACCGCGGTCGGCCGCCAGATCGCCGCCCAGGCCGCGCCGACGGTCAAGCGCGTGTCGCTGGAGCTGGGCGGCAAGTCGGCCCAGATCTACCTCGACGACGCGGTCGAGCGGGCCGCGCTGGGCGCGCTGGTGGTGGTGGCGATGACGTCCGGGCAGGCGTGCGTGGCCGCCACCCGCATGCTGGTCCCCCAGGCCCGCAAGGACGAGGTCGTCCAGGCCGTGAGCGAGATGTACGCGGGCCTCGCGGTGGGGCCGCCGTCGGACCCGGCGACCATGATCGGTCCGCTGATCACGGCGGCCGCCCGCGAGCGTTGCGAGCACTACGTGGGCCTGGCCGAGGAGCACGGAGCCAAGCTCGCGTTCGGCGGCCGCCGGCCCGCCCACCTGGACCGGGGCTACTACTTCGAGCCCACCGTGCTCGACCTGCCGGACAACGCCAACCCCGCGGCCCGCGACGAGATCTTCGGGCCGGTCCTCGGCATCATCGGCTACGAGGACGTCGACGACGCGGTCCGCATCGCCAACGACAGCGACTACGGCCTCTCCGCCCAGGTCTACGGCAAGGACGTGGCCGCCGCGACCGCCGTCGGGCGGCGACTGAGGGCGGGGGCGGTCAACGTCAACACCTCGCTGTTCAGCGCCTACGCCCCCGGCGGGGGCTACAAGCAGAGCGGGCTCGGCCGCGAGCGGGGCGTGGAGGGCATCCGCGAGTTCCAGGAAGTCAAGCACCTCGTCATCGGCGAGCTCGGCTGATGACGACCTCGGAGGGGAGACCACGATGACGACAGAGCGCCGGCTCGACTGGCTGATCTCGGTCGACGACCACATCCTGGAGCCGCCGCACCTGTGGGTGGACCGGGTCGCCGCCAAGGACCGCGACCGGGCACCGCACATGGAGACCCACGACGGCGTCGAGTACTGGTGCTACGACGGCAAGCGCTACCCCAGCTCGGGCCTGAGCGCGGTCGCAGGGAAGTCCAAGGAGGAGTTCAGCCCCGAGCCGCTGCCCTACGCCGAGATGCGGCCCGGCTGCTACGACCCGACCGCCCGGTTGGAGGACATGGACCGGGCCGGGATCCTCGCCTCGCTGTGCTTCCCGACCATCACCCGCTTCTGCGGCCAGCTGTTCATGGAGGCGAGCGACCGGGAGTTCGGCCTCGTCTGCCTGCAGGCCTACAACGACTGGCTCGTCGAGGAGTGGTGCGGGGCGGCGCCGGGTCGCTACATCCCGCTGATGCTGATCCCGATGTGGGACCCGGCCCTGGCCGTGGCCGAGATGGAGCGCATGGCCGCCCGCGGCGTCACCGCGTTCGCGTTCTCGGAGAACTCCGCGCCGCTGGGGCTGCCGACCATCCACGACAAGGACCGCTACTGGGACCCGGTGATGGCCGCGGCCAACGACCTGGAGCTGGTCGTGTCCATGCACGTCGGGTCGTCGTCGCAGATCCCCCAGATCGCGCCGGACGCCCCGTTCATGGCCAACCTGACCTGGGGCGCGATCCGCACCTCCGGGGCGATGCTGTCGTGGCTGTTCAGCGGGATGTTCCAGCGCTACCCGCAGCTGAAGATCGCCCTGTCCGAAGGCGAGATCGGCTGGATGCCGTACTTCCTGGAGCGGGCCGAGCAGGTCCTCGACAAGCAGCGCTACTGGGTGATGAAGGGCCAGCGGTTCATGGACCACGCGGGCAGCGACGTGAACCTGGACGAGCTCGACGTCCGGGCCTCGTTCCGTGACCACGTCTTCGGCTGCTTCATCCACGACGAGCACGGCATCGCCAGCCTCGACGAGATCGGCGAGGACAACGTGATGTGCGAGACGGACTACCCGCACAGCGACTCCACCTGGCCCGACTGCATCGCCACGGCCCGGGGCCAGATCGAGCACCTGGCGCCGGACGTGCAGTACAAGATCCTGCGGGGCACGGCCGAGCGCCTGTACCGCTTCACGGCGGCCGAGCCGCCGGTCCTGGCCGGGACCTGAGCCCGTGGGCTGGACCATCTCGGTCGACCGCGAGACCTGCATCGGCAGCGGCAACTGCGTGGTGTACGCGCCCGGCACGTTCGGCCAGGACGA
The DNA here is from genome assembly GCA_036558145.1 of Acidimicrobiales bacterium. Taxonomy (GTDB): domain Bacteria; phylum Actinomycetota; class Acidimicrobiia; order Acidimicrobiales; family VFJN01; genus ZC4RG19. The sequence goes on along the minus strand of DATBGF010000288.1, from coordinate 12,356 downwards.
GGCCGCGAAGGCGTTCGTCCTCGCCGGGGCGAGCGACGGCATCGACACCGTCCGCCTCGCGGTGGAGGCCTGCCCGACCCGCTCCCTGCGACTGATCAACGACGAGGAAGGCTGAGCCACATGCTGCTGGACGACAAGGTCGCCGTCATCACCGGCGCGGCGTCGGGGGTGGGCCGGGCGTCCGCCCTGCGGTTCGCGGCGGAGGGGGCGCGGCTGGTGTGCGCCGACCTCGACGTCGACGGGGCCAAGGAGACCGCCCGGCTGGTCGAGGAGGCCGGCGGCATCGCCGCCCCGGTGGGCTGCGACGTGGCGGTGGAGGACGACGTCGCCGCCGCCCTCGGCGCCGCGGTCGACCGCTACGGCCGCCTGGACGTGGTGTTCAACAACGTGGGCATCCCGACCCCGCGGCTGGGCGCGGCGCTGGAGGACCACACGGCGGCCGACTTCGAGCGGCTGTTCGCCGTCAACGTCGGGGGCGCGTTCTACGGCTGCAAGCACGCGGTGCTGCGGTTCAAGGAGCAGGGGAGCGGGGGCGCCATCGTCAACACCGGCTCGGTGGCCGGCCTCGTCGGCTGGGGCGGCACCGTCTACGGGGCGTCCAAGGGGGCCGTCCACGCCCTGACCCGCAGCGTGGCCACCGAGGTCGCCCCCCTCGGGATCCGGGTCAACGCCATCTGCCCCGCGGCCATGCCCCGCACCGGGTTCATGGCGGCCGGCGGCCTGCAGGTCGCCGGGGCCGACCTCGACCAGATCGCCGACCACGTCGCCGCCACCCATCCCCTGGGCCGCCACGTGACCCCCGAGGACTGTGCGGAGGCGGCGCTGTTCCTGGCGTCCGACCGGGCCGGGAACATCACGGGCGTGCTCCTGCCCGTCGACGCCGGGTACGTGGCCCGATGAGCCTGGGGAGCGTCCCTTCGCTCGACCGGGAGCGGATCCGGGAGCTGTTCGACCTGCGCAGCAGCTACAACGCCTTCACCGGCGGGACCTACACGGAGGACCCCAACCCCCGCTGGCACGACCTGCGGGCCGGCGGGCCGGTCCATCCCGGCACCGTGCACGAGCTGACCGGCTTCGAGGGCGACGCCTACTTCCACGGCCTGCCCGAGCCCGGCCGGCCGCACTTCTCGGCCTTCGGGTTCGACGTGTGCGACGCCGCCTACCGGGACGAGGACACCTTTGCCTCGTCGCCGGACCCGGGTGCGACCGGCGGCGACGAGGTCGGCGTGATGAACAGCCTGCTGACCATGGGCGGCGCCCGGCACCGCCGCTACCGGGCGCTGGTCCAGCCGTCCTTCATGCCGGCCAGGGCCGAGTGGTGGATCCGCAACTGGATCGAGCGCACGGTCCACGGCCTCATCGACGTGTTCGTGGACGAGGGCCGGGCCGAGCTGAACGTCGACTTCTGCGCCGCCATCCCCATCCTCACCATCGCGGGCAGCTTCGGCCTGCCGGCGGAGGAGGCACTCGACATCCGGGCCTCGGTGACCGACGCGGCCGCCATGGTGGAACGGCTCACGCCCATCGTGGCGGCGCGGCGCGAGGACCCCCGGGACGATCTCATCAGCGTGCTGGTCGAGGCGGAGATCACCGGCGAGGACGGGACCGCGCACCGGCTGTCCGACGCCGAGATCCACTCCTTCGCCATCCTGCTGCTGGCGGCGGGGTCGGGCACGACGTGGAAGCAGATGGGCATCACGCTCGGCGCCCTCCTGTCCCGGCCCGACGCCCTCGCCGCGGTGCTCGCCGACCGCTCGCTCCTACGGCCCGCGATCGAGGAGTCGGTGCGGTGGATGCCGACCGACCCGATGTTCTCGCGCTGGGTCACCCGGGACGTCGAGCTCGGCGGCACCCGGCTGCCCGCGGGCTCGGTCCTGCACATCTGCCTCGGGGCCGCCAACCGCGACCCGGCGCGCTGGGACCGGCCCGACGACTACGACGTCCACCGCCCGCCCAAGCCCACGCTCGGCTTCGGCGGCGGGGCCCACATCTGCCTGGGGATGCACGTCGCCCGGGCCGAGATGGCGACCGGGATCGGCGCGCTGCTCGACCGGCTCCCCGGCCTGCGCATCGACCCCGAGGCCGAGCCGCCCCGGCCTGTCGGCCTCTACGAGCGGGGGATGACCGCCATCCCGGTGGTGTTCGACGCATGAGCGAGCTTGTCGAGCGAATCAGAGACACAGTGCGTTACTCGGCCCTGTGGGCCGAGCGGTCATTGCGCCCAGCCCGAAGGGTGGGCCAATGACCTACGAGCCGCCCGACCTCACCCTGCTCGGCGAGGAGCACGTCCGGCGCTACCGGGAGACCGGCGGCGAGGTCGGCTACCTCTGGAACGGTGTCCCCACGCTGCTGCTCACCACCACCGGCCGCCGCACCGGGACCGAGCGCACCACGCCGCTCATCTTCGGGCGCGACGGCGACGACCACCTGGTCGTGGCGTCGATGGGGGGCGCGCCCAGGCACCCGGCCTGGTACCTCAACCTCACTGCCGAGGCGGCCGCCACGATCCAGGTGAAGGCCGACCGCTTCCCGGTCGCCGCCCGCACCGCCACGGCCGAGGAGAAGCCCCGGCTCTGGCGGATCATGTGCGAGATCTGGCCGAACTACGACGCCTACCAGGCCCGCACCGACCGGGACATCCCGGTCGTGGTGTTGTCGCCGTCTCCGGACTGATCGGTAACCTCGCCCGGTGCCCGTCTCGACGCCCACGAGCCGCCTGCGGCCGAGGAACCGTGTCGCCATCCTCGACGCGGCCCGGCGGCTGGTCGACGACAAGGGCGAGGCGTTCACCACCCAGGACCTGGTCAAGGAAGCCGGCGTCGCGCTCCAGACCTTCTACCGGCACTTCGAGGGCAAGGACCAGCTGCTGCTGGCGGTGATCGGCGACCTCACGGCCCAGCACTGCGAGGCCCTCGAAGCCCGGGCGGCGTCGCTCGGGCGGCCCGACGAGCGGCTGCGGTTCTACATCGTCGAGACGCTGGACAGCCTCGTCGCCGCGCCCGGGTCGAGCGCGTCCCGGTTCATGACGTCCCAGCACTGGCGCCTCTACCAGAGCCACCCCGACGAGGTCGTGGCGGCCAACCAGCCGTTCGCCGATCTGGTCCGGCGCGAGCTGGAGGCGGGTCAGGCCGCCGGTGTCTTCGCGCCGCGCGACCCCGAGACCGACGCCTGGCTGATCACCAAGCTGGTGATGGCGGTCTTCCACCACTACTCGTTCCTCCCGGAGGAGGACGCGTCGCGGTCGATCGTCGACGCCACGCTGGAGTTCTGCCTCGCGGCGGTCCGCCCGTAGTCCCCTCAGGCCGAGCGGCGCGCCCGGCGCTTGCGCCCGGAGCGGCCCTTGCGGGCGTCCTTCACGCTGGCCTCCAGGGCGGCCATGAGGTCGACGACCTCGGCCCCCTCGGGCTCGGGCGCCTCCTCGGGCTCCTCGGCCTTGGCGCCCTTGGACCGCTGCTTGATCAGCGTGCGCAGCTCCTCGGTGTAGGTGTCGTGGTAGCGCTCCGGCTCCCACTCCGAGGTCAGGGCGTCGACGATCTGGCCGGCCAGCGCCCGCTCCTTCTGCCGGCCCTTGCCGCCGCTGCGGGCGGGGATGCCCTCGACCGTGCTGGACGGCACGACCTCGTCGGCGAAGCGCATGGTCGACAGGGCCAGGGCGCCCTCGATGGGCCGGACGGCGGCGAGGTACTGCTTGCGCCGCATCACCACGGTGCCGATCGCGACCCGCTGCGCGTCCTCCATGGTGTCGCGGAGGAGCGCGTAGGCGGGCTTGGCCTCGTCGTTGGCCGGGGCCAGCCAGTACGTGCGGTCGTAGAAGATCGGGTCGATCTCGGCCAGTTCCACGAAGTCCGTGACGTCGACGGCGCGGGTGGACGCCGGCCGCAGCTCCTCGAGCTCCGACGGCGTGAACCGGACGTAGTGGCCCTTCGAGGTCTCGTAGCCGAGCCGGATCTCGTCGACAGGCTTGCCGGTCTTGGCCGACACCTTCTCGTGCCGGACCCGGCCGCCGCGGGCGTCCATCTCGTGGAAGTGGACCTTGTGGTCCCGCACCGCGGTGTACGCCTTCACCGGGACGTTCACCAACCCGAAGCTGATGGTGCCGGACCAGACAGCGCGTGCCATACCCCGCGCGCGTACCCGGAGGGGCACTCGCCTAGTACCCGCTCAGCTTCGGCCGGCGGCGAATCGCCTGGCTGGGCGGGCGCCACGGGGGTACACGAGCACCGTGGCAACCGTCCTTTGGACTGTTCGAGGAGATGGGCGCCTGCTGCACCGAGGCGTGGCGTGAAGCCCGGCGGGCATGGGCCGAGCGCGACGACACGGCGGCCGCCGCGCTCGAGGCTGCGGACGATCGCCTCGACGTCCTCCACGAAGAGGTGACCGGGGCGCTGGTCGCGTCGCAGATCAGCCGGGCGGACCTCATGCAGGCCACGCTGGTCGCCCGGTTCTACGAGCGCCTCGGCGACCACGCGGTGCACCTGGCGGACCGCATCCGGTACATCGCCTCCGGCCACCGCCGCTCACACCGGACCGGCGCCTGAAGCCGGGGGCTCAGCGCAGGAGCGTCCGGGCGTCGATGGGCGCGCCGAGGGCGATGCCGTCGGACGTGATCCGGAACTCCCGCACCGCCGAGGTGTGCGACGCGCCCCGGGTCTTGAGCACGGTCAGCGCCCGCTTCATCTCCTCGCCGCTGTGGACGTGCTGGAGCAGGACGACGTTGTCCGCCATGTGGGACATGCCCAGCTCGGAGAGCTGGGTCACCCGGAACAGGTCGGCGGACTCCAGGGTCATCATGAGGCTGACCCCGGCGCGGGCGAGGCGTTGCACGAGCGAGTAGCTGAGCTCCCGGGTCCGGGTCGGGTCGGCCACGCCCGCCATGACGTCGTTCAGGCTGTCGATCACGACCCGGCGGGCTCCCGTCCGTTCGATCCCGTCCAGCAGCTCGTAGACGAACTGGTCGACGTGGAGGTCGACGGGGGACCAGTCCATGATCGTGATGTCGGGATCCGACAGGGACCAGCCGTAGCTCCCGACGATGCGCCCCAGCTGGGTGCGGGACTCCTGGAACGTGACCAGCAGGCCGGGCTCGCCGTGGGCCGCCCCCGCGTAGAGGAAATGCAGGCCCATGAGCGTCTTGCCGGCGCCCGAGGGGCCCGCGACGAGGGTGGCGGAGCCGGGCCAGTACCCGTCGCCGAGAGCCTCGTCGAGCGCGGCGATGCCGGTCGAGAGCCGGGCCACCCCGGCTTCGTAGCCGGACGTGTCGACCGGATCGGCGAGGCGCGGGTAGACGGTGAGCCCGTCAGCCGACAGCCGGTAGGAGTGGTCGCCCGACCGGAAGTTGCTCCCCCGCAGCTTGAGCACGCGGAGGTAGCGGATCGAGCGTTCCCCCATGCGCTTGGTGGTGAGGTCGATCACCGCGTCGGCGACCGCGAACTCCGAGGAGTCGAGCCCGTCCTCCACGCCGTACTCGCCGACCCACAGCGACGAGATCGCCCGGGCGGTCAGCCGGCCGGTCAGCTCGTGGAGGAAGCGGCGGAAGTCGGCCTCGTCGGCCGCGAAGGCCTTGAGTGCCTTGAAGCTGTCGATGACGACGACGCCGGGGCGATGCTCCTTGATCAGCAGGTCGATCCGTTCGAGGACGCGCGGGAGCCCGCCCTCGTCGAGCGCGGACCCGAGCTCGTCGTAGAAGACCGAGCTGCCGACCTTGTCGGTCTCGAAGAACGTGAGCGACTGCCCGTAGCGCAGCAGCTTGTCCAGCGGCTCCGACACCGTCGAGAGGTAGAGGCCCGGCCGGTCGGGGCTCGCGGTGGCGAACACGCACTGCTCGGCGAGGAGCGTCTTGCCGCTCCCCGGCAGGCCGACCAGCAACGTGATCGAGTTGAGGACGAGGCCGCCCCCCAGGACCGCGTCGAGCCGTTCGTTGCCGGTGGGGAGCCGTTCGATCACGGCACCGGGGCCCGCTCGGGGCGCGTGAGCGCGCTGGCACCCACCAGGTCACGCACCGTCGAGACGAACGACAGCTGCTCGAGCGGCTTCTGGAGGAACGCGCTGGCGCCCCGTGTGATGGCCTCGTCCTGCAGGGCCAGCACCGACACCGCCAGGACCGGCGCGGTGTCGTCCCGGGCCAGCCGCTCGCACAGCTCCGGGCCTCCGGGCATCGTCAGGTCCACGACCGCGAGGTCGGGCCGGTGCTCGGCGAAGCTGCGCTCCGCTTCCCCGGGCTCGCCGGCCAGGCGCACGTCGTAGCCCTCGGTGCGCAGGAAGTACTCGCACAGCTCGGCGGCGAAGCGGTCGCGCTCCGCCAGCAGGACCAGCGTGACGACGTCCTGCCGCCCGGCCGGCTCGGCGTCGGGCGGCAGCCCGAGCTCCTCGGCCAGCAGGCGATGCGCGTCGGCGGTGCTGGACCCGGCCTCCATGCTGCGCACGACCGAGCGCACCTGCTCGACCTGGTCGCGGGAGTAGAGGCGATGTGATCCCCGGCTGCGCGCCGGGACCACGATCCCGTAGCGCTCCTCCCACGCCCGCAGCGTCGCCGGCTCCACGCCGAGCATCCGCGCCACCGCTCCGATCGAGTAGACGGGGCGGCTGGTGGACGGCTCCGTCCCGCTCAAGACGCCTCTTCCTCCTGCTGCACCGGGAACGCGGTGTCCAGGCCCACCATCTTTAGGAGACGTTCCAGCGCGGGGCTCGGGTCCACGAGGACGAGCTTGGCGCCGCGCGCCCTACAGGCCTGCTGGGCGATCTGAAAGGCCCGCAGGCCGGTCGCGTCGATGAAGCTCAGGTCCGAGCAGTCCAGGACGACATCGCCGTCCTGCACGTCGGCCAGCGCCGCCGTGAGCACGGGCCCGGTGGCCAGGTCCAGCTCTCCGGACACGCGGGCGACGGCCGGGAGGCGACCGTTGACGGTCACCTTCAACGCGAGCGGCTCCAACGAATCCTTCACAACACCCCAAAAATACCTCATCAAGACCTCGACGAAACATCAATGTGCCTTGAGAAACGGAAAGCCGTGTGCGCCAGGATGGGACTGCCATGAAGTTCGTTCCGTACCACCTGCTCGACGGGCGGCCGAGCGTGATCGTCGACGGGTCGCCGGCCCCGGGGACGGTCCTGACCGTGACGCACTGGCCCGGGGTCCCGCCCCCTCCCGGCCTCGCGGCCGACCTGTCCGCCCAGATGGCGTTCCGGCTGCTCGACCGGCCCGACCTGGTGCCCCCGGAGGCCGAGGCGGTGTCGAACAACCACTTCGACCAGGACGGGCTCGTGTCGGTCTACGCCCTGGCCGACCCCGACGAGGCCCGGCCCCGCCGCGCGTTCCTGGAGGATGTCGCGTCCGCCGGCGACTTCGGCGTGTTCCGCGACAGGGACGCGGCGCGGGCGTCGATGGCGTTGGGCGCGCTGGCGCGTGCCGACGACCTGCCCGAGGGCCCCGGCGAGCTCACCGCGGCGGTCTACGAGGAGGCGCTCGGCCGCATGCCCGAGCTGTGCGACCACCTCGACCGGTTCCGGCCGCTGTGGGGCGACGAGGACGCCACGCTGGACGCCAGCGACGCCGCGTTCGAGCGCGGCCAGGCGACCATCGCCGAGCGGCCCGGCGTCGACCTCGCCGTCGTGACAGTGGCCGAGGACGCCCCCGAGGCCGGCGGCCACCGCTTCGGCCTCGAGCGGATCACCGGGCTCCACCCGCTGGCGGTGAACAACCGCACCGGGCGGATCACGGTGGCCCGGCTCCGGGGCCGGCGCTACGACGTGGAGCAGCGCTACGAGGGCTGGGTCCAGATGCACCGCCGCCCGGTGCGGGCCCGCCGGGACCTGGCCCCGCTGGCCGCCCGCCTCCAGGACGAGGAGACCGGCGACGCCACCTGGTCGGCGACCTCGGTGGGCTACATCATCCCCCGCCTCCGGCTGGGCGAGGGCCAGGAGAGCTCCATCGCCCCCGACCGGTTCGTCCGGCTGCTCACCGAGCACCTCGGCACCGCGCCCCCGGCCTGGGACCCGTACGCGCCGCAGGGCTGACGGCTCAACCCAGGACGATGGGCAGGCGCTCCCAGCCCCGCACGGTCGAGGTCGGGGCGAGCTTGATGCCGCTGTAGTCGACGTCCCACTCCGGGAACCGGGTGAGGAGCTCGTCGAGCGCGACCCGGCCCTCGAGCCGGGCGAGGTTGGCGCCGAGGCAGTAGTGCAGGCCGTAGCCGAACGTGAGGTGCTGGGTGCCCTCGCGGTGGATGTCGAAGCGGTCGGGGTCGGCGTAGCGGCGGTGGTCGCGGTTGGCGGCGGCGAGGATCATGAGGACGGCGCTGCCGGCCGGGATGGTCGTGCCGTGGTAGTCGACGTCGTGCATGACGTAGCGGGCGGTGGCGTGCCCGGTGGGCTCGAACCGCAGGGTCTCGTCGATCACCGCGGGGATCAGCGAGCGGTCCTCGACCACCTCGCGACGCTGGTCGGGGTGCTCGGCCAGGACCTTGGCCAACCAGCCGATGAGCCGGCCCGTCGTCTCGTTGCCCGCCCCCGCCAGCACGGCGGTGTAGGTGAGGACCTCCTGGCGGGTGAGCTTGCGGGTCTCGCCGTCCTCGTCCTCGAACTCGGCGTTGAGCAGCTGGGTCATGAGGTCGTCGGAGGGATGCTGCGAGCGCCACTCGATGTAGTCGGCGAACATGTCGCCGCTGGCCACGTTCTCCTGCTTGACCTCCATGGGCCGGCCCGGGACGGTGCGCAGGTTGGAGTCGGTCCTGTTGCGCACCGCGACCTGGTCCTGCTCGGGGATGCCGAGGAGCATGCCGATGACCCGCATCGGGAGCATGGCGCCCAGCTCGGCGATGATGTCGAAGCCGGACGAGCCGACGAGCGGGTCGAGGCAGCGGACGCAGTAGGCGCGGACCTGGTCCTCCAGCTCCGCCATGCGCCGGGGGGTGAACACCCGGGACATGAGGCCGCGGTGGCGGGTGTGGACCGGCGGGTCCTCGAACAGCAGCACGCCCGAGGGCAGCTCGACGCCGGCGCGGATGATGTCGAGGATGTCGCTGCGGGTGTTGGAGAACGTCTGCCAGTCCCGCAGGCCCCCCTCGACGTCGGCGAAGCGCGACAGCGCCCAGAAGTCGTAGGGCTCGTTGTGGTAGGCGGGCGCCTCTTCCCGCAGGCGGGCGTAGGTCGGGTACGGGTCGGCGTTGATGTCGACGTCGTAGGGGTCGAAGTAGACGGTCTCGCCTGGGCCCATCCCGGAGTTCTAGTCTATTTTTAACGTCCGTTCAAACTTCGTTCCACAACCAAGAGGGACACAGGATGGCCGAGCAGCGCCGCCCGCGGGCGGCGACCGAGCAGAAGCGCAAGCGCCTCCTCGACGCGACCGAGGAGATCATGCTGAAGGACGGCTACGCGGCCGTCAGCTCCCGCTCGGTCGCGGCCGCGGTCGGGATCAACGCCCCGCTCGTCCACTACTACTTCCCGACCATCGACGACCTGTTCGTCGCGGTCCTGCAGCGCCGGGCCGGCCGCAACGTCGAGCGCATGGCCGACGCCCTCGCCTCGCCCCAGCCGCTGCGGGCCTGGTGGGAGCTGGCGTCCGACCCGCGGGGGACCGGGCTGTTCGTGGAGCTGATGGCGGCGGCCAACCACCGCCCGGCCCTCAAGGCCGAGGTCGGCGCGGTCGCCCACCGGGTCCGCACCATGCAGATGGACCGCCTGGCCACCCTGCTCGCCGAGTACGGCCTCGACCCCGACGACGTCCCCCCGGCGCTCGTGGCCGCGGCCGTGCAGGGCCTCGCCTTCGGCGTCGTCCAGGACCAGGCCGCCGGCTACGACACCTGCGCCGGCGAGGCGGCCGGCGCCATGACCCGCCTGGTCGACCGCCTGGAGGCCCGCCGGGCCTCGCGGAGCTGAGCCCGGTCATCCGGGCCGGCGCCCGGCTCCGAACGTTCCCTCGGGCGGTTCTGACCTGTTGGGGAGGGTTCGTGACGAACGAGGGCGTTCCTGCGGCCGTGTTCCTGGTGCCGGTGATCGGGCTGGGGATGGCGGCGTTCTGGCTGTTCTTCGGCCGGCGGATGATGACCGGGGCCGACAAGCGCTACCGCGAGTATCGCGTGGCCGACTTGGCGCAGCGGCTGGGCCTGCGGATCGTCGAGGGCGATCCGGCGCTCAACATGATGCAGGCCCACACCAAGCACAACATGGGCGCGGCCAAGGACAAGGCCGGCGGCTTCATGCGCAGCTCCAAGCAGACCAAGGTCGTGCTGGAAGGCGCGCCGTACGGGCGGCCGACCCGGTTCCTGTTCCACCGCTACACGGAGGTCGCCGAGCGGGTCGTCGTGCGGGTGGTGTCGGGGGCGTTCGACTGCCGGCTGAGCCTGCAGGTGCCCGCCGACCTGCCGCCGTTCGAGATCGTGAGCCGCAGCGGGCTGGGCCGGCGGTACATGGGGATCAAGGCCGAGGCCGAGTGGGGACTGCAGCCCCAGTCCTTCGGCGACTCCGACCTCGACACCAGGTTGGCGCTGTCGAGCCCGGACCCGCGCCTCGGGTTGTACCTGGCGCCCGTCGTCGGTGCCCTGGCGAGCCACCGCTACGTCCACATCCACGGCCACGGCGGCGTCATCGAGTCCCTGGCCAGCAAGGAGGACACGGCCAGCAACGATGCCGGCTACCTCCAGTGGATCTTCGAGGTGGAGGACCACCAGCGCGTCCTGGAGCAGATGGCCGACGTGCTCGCGGGTCCTGCGCGGCGTGACCGTTGACACCCAGGAGTTAGTAAGTTAAATAAACAAACATGCCAGGAGGAGGGGGAGACTCCGTCGACCACGAGCCTTTCGACCGGCGCGGCCGGCGGTCACGGCGCAAGGCGGGGCCCGGGGATGCCCGGCGCCACAACCGGGCGCTCGTGCTGCGGACGATCTTCCGGGAGGGGCCGCTCAGCCGGGCCGACCTGGCCCGGATCACCCATCTGACCCGCGTCACCACCAGCGACCTCGCGGCCGAGCTGCTGGCTGCGGGGCTGATCGAGGAGCTGGGCACCCGCGTCGGCCAGCGCATCGGCAAGCCCGCCACCCTGCTCGGGGTCGTGGCCGACGCCCGCCTCACGGTGACGCTCGACCTCAGCGACGACGAGCGCTTCCGGGCCGCCCTGGTCGACCTGGGCGGCAAGGTCCGCGACCGCCGCTCCGTCGAGCGGGACGGCCGCACCGGACCCGCGGCCGTCGAGCTCGCCATCGCCCTGGCCGCCGAGCTGGCCGAGGCCGCCGACCGCCCGCTGCTCGGCGTCGGCATCGGCAGCCCCGGCGTGGTCGACGCCACCGGCCACGTCCTCGAAGCGCCCAACCGCGGCTGGCACGACCTCGACCTGGCGGGCGAGGTGCGCCGGGTGGTCGACGTCCCGGTCCACGTGGCCAACGACGCCAACGCGGTCGCCCTGGCCGTGCACGCGGCCGCCGGCGACCCCGACGGCAGCGTCCTCGCCGTCAAGATCGGTCACGGCGTCGGCGCCGGTGTCGTCCTCGACGGCCACCTGGTGCTGGGCGACCGCTTCGCCGCCGGTGAGATCGGCCACGTCGTCGTCGCGCCGGGCGGCGAGCCCTGCGCCTGCGGCCGCCGGGGCTGCCTGGAGACCGCGGTCGCCGCCCCCCGGCTCCGGGGACGGGACGACGCGGCCCGGGCCGCGGCCGGCCGGCGCCTGGGCGAGGCGCTGGCCCCGGTCATCAGCACGCTCAACCTGCGTGAGGTCGTCCTGTCGGGCCCGCTGGACGTGCTCGACGAGACGTTCCGGTCCGCGGCGCTCGACGCCGTGCGGGACCGGACCATGCCGGCCGTCGGCGAGAACGCCGACATCCGGTTCAGCTCGCTCGGGGAGGACGACGTCCTCCTCGGCGCCGCGATGCTCGTGCTCGACCGCGAGCTGGGCGTCGCATGACAACCGCGACGATCCCGAGGGGGGCTCGCCGCCCGACGTCTGGGAGGACGACGTGAAGACGAAGAAAGTCGCAGCGATAACGCTTGCGGCTGTGCTTGCACTGGCCGCCTGCGGGTCCGATGACGACGACGGGGCCAGCGCATCACTCGATGCGCCCTCCGACGACACCGAGGCCACCCTGCGGGTCTGGCTCAACGGGCCGGACACGCCCGACGAGATGATCGACATGGCCAAGGAGACCTTCGCCGAGCAGTACCCGAACGTGACCGTCGACGTGGAGCGGCAGGAGTGGGACGGCATCGTCGACCGGCTCACCAACGTCCTGCCCACCGACGACAGCCCCGACATCGTGGAGATGGGCAACACCCAGGCCCAGGCGTTCGAGGCGGCCGGGGCCCTGGTCGACCTCAGCGACGCCGAGGACGACCTCGGTGGCAGCGACCTGGTCGACAGCCTGGTCGAGGCC
>DATBGF010000287.1:0-10603 GCA_036558145.1 Acidimicrobiales bacterium | reverse complement strand
GCAAGCTGGAGCTGGGGGAGGGCGGCGACGCCGTCATGGCCCTCCAGCAGCGGCTCCGCGACCTCGGCTACTGGCTGTCCGAGCCCGACGGCAGCTACGGCCAGCTGACCCGCCAGGCGGTGATGGCGTTCCAGAAGTACGAGGGCCTCGGCCGTGACGGCGTAGCCGGGCCGGCGACACAGGAGCGGCTGGCCGGGGCGAGCCGGCCCACGGCCCGGGGCGGCGGCGGCCTGGAGATCGACCTGGACCGCCAGGTGCTGCTGGTGGTGGACGGCGGCCAGGTCCAGTGGGTCATCAACACCTCGACCGGGAACGGCGAGGCCTACGACTCCCCGTCGGGCGGCACCGGCGTCGCCACCACGCCCCGGGGGCAGTTCGCGGTCCAGCGCGAGGTCGACGGGGTGCGCGAGGCGCCGCTCGGCACGCTGTACCGGCCCAAGTACTTCACCGGCGGCATCGCCATCCACGGCTCGGGCAGCATCCCCGCCCACCCGGCGTCGCACGGCTGCGCCCGGGTCACCAACTCGGCCATGGACATGCTGTGGAGCAGCGGCGCCGCCGCCATCGGCACGCCCGTCTGGGTCTACTGACCTAGCGGCCGGCCGGGCGGCCGGACATCCGGCCCGGCGTCACGAGTCGATGGCGCCGGACAGCACGACGTCGTCCGACGCGCCGTCGCCGTCGCCCTCGTGCTCGAGCGTGACCCGGAGCATGGGGTAGCGGTCGGCGTCCACGCCCGACCACAGGTAGATCCAGCCGTCGCCGCCCCGCATGTGGAACGTGCCGACGGTGACCCGGCCGGCGGCGCCCTCGACCCACGCCTGGTAGTAGGTGCCGGGGTCGGCGGGCGGCAGGCCGTGGACGTCGAGCACGATGGCCACGCCGGCCGGCTGCGCATCCACGGTGGCCACGGCCGACGCGCCCGGCACCATGGGGGTGCCGGCGATGCTGAAGGCCTCGCCCGGCGGATGCGAGTCGTCGCCGCCCGGGGCGATGAGCAGGGCTGCGACCCCCACGACCAGGACGAGCGCGGCGGCGGCTGCGGCCGCGGGCCACTGCCAGCGGGTGCGCCGGGTGGGGGCCGCATGGGCCGCGGCCCCGTGGCTCGGTCCCTGCGCCGCCGCGGCCGACACCCCGTTGCCGCCGAGCGCGACACGTCGTGGCGTGCCGTCGAGCGAGCGCGGGCCACGGTAGGCGTCGAGCGGCGTGGGATCGTCGGCCCGGACCGGCCACAGGTCGGCGTCCTCGCCCCGCTCGGCGCGGATGGCGGCCAGGAGCGCGTCGGCACCGCCCGGCTCGGGCTCCGCCCACGTGGCGGCGTCGGCCAGGAGGGCGGCCAGCTCGTCACCCGGGCGGCGCGGGGCGGCCTCGGCTCCCAGGCGATACCCACCGGTCTCGAGGCGATCGGCGAGCTCGTCCTCGTTCACGCTGTCACTACCTGCACGTCGTCGGTCTTCTCCGCCGCCCAGTACGGTTGAGAACGCTCTCCGGTTCTCACTTGTTGACCCCGACCAGGTGGCCGAGCAGTGACGCCAGGCGGCGGTGGGCGCGCGCCGAGCGCGACTTGACGGTGCCGATGGGCACGCCGAGCTGCTCGGCGATCTCCCGGTGGGTGAGGCCGCCCAGGTGGGCGAGCCGGACCACGTCCCGCTCGTCGGCCGGCAGCTTCTCGAGCGCGGACCGCACCTCCCAGGCCTCCCACGTGCGGGAGAACGACAGCGGCTCGACCGTCAGGTCGTCGCCGATCTCGGTCGGCACGGCGGCCCGGGCCTCGCGGCGGTGGATGTCGATGGCCACCCGGCGCGCGATGGCGTAGATCCAGGGCGCCAGCTCGCGGCTGCGGTCGAACGTGTCCGCCGCCCGCCACGCCTTGAGCATCGTGGTCTGCACGACCTCGTCGGCCAGGTCACGCCGCCCGAGCGCGCTCATGCCCACCGTCAGGATCGGGCGGGCGAAGCGCTCGTAGATCGCCTTCACGGCCAGATCGTCGCCGGCGGCGAAACCCGCCACGAGGTCGGCGTCGTCGGGCCACATGCCCCGCCAGTTTGCCGCACTCCGGCCCCTCACGCGCCACGCAGCGAGGAATTCGCGAACCGCTCGGTACCGATCGTGCGTAGAGGCACGTCGATAGATCACATTCGGGAATCAACGGGGGGATCCCTGTGCGCACAAAGATCGTGACGTGCATGCTGGCTGGGGCGCTGGTCATGGCGGCGGCAGCGTGCGGTGGCGACGACGACACCACATCGGCCAACGGGGGGCAGTCGGCGCAGACCACGGCCAGCACGGAAGCTGCGAGTGCCGACGCCGTCGTGAAGACCGCCGACAGCGACCTCGGTCAGATCCTGACCACCAAGGACGGCATGACCGTCTACGGCTTCAAGAACGACATGAACGGCACGTCGAGCTGCGTGGACGGCTGCGCCACCGCGTGGCCGCCGGTCATGGTCGATTCCGACCAGCTCCCGTCCGGCATGGACGCGGACGTGTTCGCCGTCATCACCCGGCCGGACGGCACCTTCCAGCTCAAGGCAGGCGACTGGCCGCTCTACACCTTCATGGGCGACAGCTCGGCCGGGCAGACCAACGGCCAGGGCACCGGCGGCGTCTGGTTCGTCGTCAAGCCCGACGGCTCGCTCAACCAAGGCGACGCCGCCGCCGCGGACAGCTCCGACACCACAGCCAGCGGCGGTGACTACAGCTACAGCAACTGATCGCCCCCCCAGCGACCATCGGGGGTCGTCGGCTCCGACACCCGGCGACCCCCGATCGGGGCGATCCCTCCGCCAGCCGGCCAGTGGAGCTACATGCTCGGTGCGACGACTGTGCTGGCCGGCGGGCGGGGGCGCCGGGGGGATCCATTCGAGCGATGGCCGAGCGACCGGGGGAAGTCGCGAGGCCCCAGGGCCGGCCGACGATGTCGCGACGCCCTGGGGCTGGCCGACAGTGTCGGGACGCCGTGTGGCCGGCCCGACAGAAGTCGGGAGGTGGGGCGCCGGACGAGCCGGTCGGCGCTAGCCGGCGGGCGGGGCGACGTACTCGAAATGGCCCGCGTCGGGGACCAGCCAGCCGCTGCCGTCGGTGAAGCCCCAGCGGGCGAAGATCTCCAGCAGGCGGGGATCCTGGACCGAGCTGAAGCCGGTGTGGTTCTGGTCGTAGTTGAGGTCGACGGCCACACCCCAGGCGTGGCGGGACAGCGCGGTCCCCGCCCGGGTGAAGCGGGGGTTCCAGCAGCCCTGGAAGCCCTCGGGGTCGATGAGCGAGGCCAGGCCCGCCCGCTCGACCTCGTTCAACGCCCCGGTGAGGGCATCGATGACGTCGCGGTTGCAGCGGACCGGCCCGACGATCGGGAGGTCGACGTTGACCAGGTGGGCGGACTGCCAGGCGACCTCCTGCTCGAACACGTCGCCCTCGCCCCGCCGGTAGGTGAACTCGCCGAAGCGGGCCTTGATCTGGGCGGGGGGCAGCACGGCGTCGTTGTCGCGCAGGTAGGGCGTCTCGCCCGGGGCCCGGAAGCGGGCGTCGGCCGCCACTGTCAGCCGGCTGCGCCAGCGGGCCTCCAGCGTGGCCCGGTCGCCGGCGTAGCTGGCGAGCAGATAGCGCTCCCGGCCTGCGCCCAGGGCCTCGGCCGTGGCCCGGTCGACCGCCACCTCGGCTCCGCCGATCGTGGTGTCGTCCACCACCGCCGAGACCACGACCGACACGCCGCCGCTCAGGTCGAGCACCCCTCCCGGGCCCAGCCGCCGCAGCGCGGCGGACGTGGTGCCGAGCAGCGCCTCGCCCGGGCCCAGGTCCGCGACCGCCTGCCGGTCCGCGGCCAGGGCGAACGGGGCATGCGCCGCGGGGTCGAAGGCCACCAGGTCGAGCGGGATCGTCCAGCCGCCCGTCGGGGCATCGACCACCGCCCCCTCCGCGTCGCGCGACGCCGTCAGGTCCACGACCCCGCCCTCCACGACCGAGAGGTCGAGGACCGCCGGGTCGTTGCGGGCCGCGGCGACCAGGCCGGGGTCGAGGGCATCGGTGGTCCAGGCCATCAGGGCCGCCGGCTCGCCCTCGGTGGGGGGCGCCGCCGTGGGGATCGGCGTCGCCGCCACCGTCGTGGTGGTGGTCGTCGCCTCCAGCGGCCGGGCTCCGCTGTCCTGGACCCGGGCCATGAACAGCGCGCCGGTCAGGGTCCCGCCCACGGCGGCCGCGCCCACCAGGACCGCCGCCAGGGACCGCCTCACTCGGGGGCCAGCCCCTCGGCGATGGCCAGCAGCTCACCGAGCGTCAGGCTGGGGCTGCGCAGGACCCGCGTGGTGCCGCCCTCCACCCATTCGAGCTGGCCCTGCTCGTAGCTGTAGCGGCCCGGCGCGTCCCGCACCGTCACGCCCACCTCGTCGCCCGCCCCGCTCGGTGCGAGCTGGGCTGCCGCGGGGTCCTGGACCAGGGTGAAGCCCCGGTCGCCGGGCCCGGCGTAGACCTGGGACACGGTCTGGCCGTCGACGCGGACCGCCGCGCTGCCGAACCCGTCGAGGTGGCGGGGGGCGAGGAGGCCCGGGACGGCCCGGGCCGTGCCCGACAGCGTGCCCGACGCCGCCTCCGACCAGCTCGCCGGCACGACCTGGCCCACGACGCCCAGGTCGGCGGCCACGTCCTGGAGCTGGTCGGGCGGCAGGCTGCCGCCGACCACCACGTCGAGGTCGTCGCCGTGCAGCGCCACCAGCCGGCCGTCGGCGCTCACGTAGCCCTGGCCCGCCGGGCCGAGGTCGATCGGGCGGACGTCCGGCCCCAGGTCGCCGAACAGGCGCCCGCCCTGCCAGCCCTCGGTGGCCCGGACGGTGAGCCAGGCCCGGCCGTCGCTCCACGACCTGACGCCCACACGGGGCCCGCCGGGCGCTGTCACGGTCCCCGACCGCTGCGCCCGGAACCCGTCGGGAAGCTGGGACGGCTCGGGGGCGATCGTCGTGCGGGTGGTCCGGAAGCCGCCGTCGACGGTGGCGTCGGGCCGGCCCCGGGGCGGGTCGAAGGCGTCGTCGGGGAGCGGCCGGTTGACCCGCAGCGAGGTCACCGTGAACGACACGATGGTGTCGCCGGGCCGGTCCACGACCCCCTCGGCCGCGGCCCAGCGCGGGCGCCAGGCGTCGTCCGCGGCCCGCACCTCGACGACGAGGGGGACCAGGTGGTCGGCGTCGAGCCACATCTCGACCGGGTCGGCCGGGTAGACGGGCCGCAGGGCGGCGGCCTCGCCCAGCCCGGACAGGAACGGCGCCACCTGGGCGGCTGTGACCGTGACGCCCACCGCCCGGCGCCCGGCGATGGTGCGGACGCCCAGGCTCGACCCGCTCGGCGTGGCGGCGAGGGCGAAGCTGTCGACCGGGGTGACCAGCTCCAGCGGGATCGGCGCGCTGGCGGAGAAGGGCTCGCGTCCCGTCACCGAGGTGACCCAGCGGGCGATGGACTCCGGGCACGCCACCCGGCCGGCCACCGGCGAGCACTCCCGGCGGGTCTCCTGCCACCAGGCGTCGCGGTCGACCACCAGGGTGCTGCCGTCCTCGACGCTGAGCGCCAGCGTCTCGGGCGCGTCGTAGGCGAGCCGGCCCGTGCGGGTGCCGGACCGGTCCGACTCGGACACCTCGAAGCGGGCGTCCACCGACCGGATCTCGCGCTGGGCCGCCACCACCTCGGACGGGATGTCAGCGGCCGCCGGCGACTGGGGCGTGCCGCCGATGCCGACGAACGTCGCCCCCGCCACCATGCCCGCCACCGCGGCCACCGCCGCCGCCACCAGCGGTCGCCGGGCCGACCGGTCCCGCCTCGGCGTGATGCGGGCCGGGGTCGAGGCCCGCAGCTCGGTCAGGACCGCGGCGGCGATGTCGGGGGCCTCGTCCACGGGTTCGATCCGCAGGCGGGCCCGCAGGCGGGCGGCGTCCTCCTCGAACCGGCGGCACTCGTCGCAGGTGGCCAGGTGGGCGTCGAGGGCGTCGTGCTCCGGTCCCTCCGGGAGCTCGCCGTCGCAGCGCAACGACACCGCCAGGCGGCTGGCGTCACAGCTCATCGGCGGCCTCCTCCGCGCCGCGGGCCCAGTCCTGCATGCGCTCGCGGGCCCGGAACATGCGGCTCTTGATCGTGCCCACCGGCGCGCCCACGACCTCGGACACCTCGGCGTAGGGGAGGCCGAACACCTCGACCAGCACGACGGTCTCCCGCAGGTCGTCGGGGAGCGAGGCCAGCACCGCCTCGATCTCGACCCGGGCCTCGCCGGTGGTCCCGTCCGAACCGGTCCCGCGGTCGGCCACGGAGGCCGCCGCCACGACCAGCCGCTCGCGGCGCCGCTGGCGGCGCAGCTCGTCCAGGGCGGCGTTGCGGGCGATCTTGAAGACCCAGGCCGAGAACCTGGCCTGGTGGGCGAAGCTGGGCAGCGACCGGTACAGGCGCAGGAACACCTCCTGGGCCACGTCCTCGGCCGCCGCCGCATCGCCCAGGAACCGGCGCAGGAAGCGCCAGATGTGCTGCTGGTAGGCGCGCACGATCTTCTCGAACGCCACCAGGTCGCCCGCTGCTGCCGCGCGGATCAGTGCCGGGTCCAACTCGTCCACCACCACCTACGACGGTAGACGGGACGAAAAGGTTCAGGTCGTCGCGCTCAGGCGGTCGTGGACGTGGCCCGGTCGGCGGCGTTGAGGTCGATGTCGAGGCGCCCGTCGCTCACCGTGACCGGGTATCTGGGCAGGTCCCCGCCGTCGTTGGGGAACTCCCGGCCGTCGCAGGCGTCGCTCACCTCGCCGTCGGGGTCGAGCAGCCGGAAGGGCTTGTCGCGGTCCCGGGACTGGATCGTGCACTCCCGCGGCGTGCCCGGCGGCCGGGCGGCCAGGACGATCCAGCCCGTGTCGGGGTCGTCGCCCAGGTGCTGGACCACGATGTCCCGGTCGCCGCCCGCCGTGTCCGGGTAGAGGATCGGGCCGTTGTCGGCGATCTCGGCCGCCAGCCGGTCGGCGTGCTGGCCGGAGAACTGCTCGTCGCCCAGCTTCACGTCCACCTTGCCCCGCGAGGCGAGCATGGCGATGCCCGCGGCCACCACGATCATGACCCCGACGGCCACCGCCGACACCGCCAGGGCGCGCCCGGCGTGGCCCTGGGTCCGGGCGACAGGGCTCACGGCGCGAAGGAGGAGGTGGACTTGGGAGTCGTCACGGCCACACCCGTAGTATCGCCATCCGGTGCCGTCGCTCAGAAAACGGCCCGTCCGACCAGCACAGGAGCCGGCCGTTGGACCTGTACGAATACCAAGGCAAGCAGTTCTTCGCCCGCTACGGCATCCCGGTCAGCCCCGGTGAGGCGGTGAGCACGGTGGACGACGCCGTCGCCGCCGCCGAGCGAATCGGCTACCCCGTCGTGGTCAAGGCGCAGGTGCAGGTGGGCGGGCGCGGCAAGGCCGGCGGCATCAAGCTGGCCAACGACGCGGATGAGGTGCGGACCCACGCCGGGAACATCCTGGGCATGGACATCAAGGGCCACACCGTCGAGATCCTCTGGATCGAGCTCGCCTCGGACATCGCCGAGGAGTACTACGCCAGCTTCACGCTCGACCGCTCGGCCAAGAAGCACCTGGGGATGCTGTCGGCCCAGGGCGGCGTCGAGATCGAGGCGGTCGCGGCCGAGGACCCCGACGCCCTCGCCAAGATCTGGGTCGACCCGGTCGACGGGCTCAGCGAGGACCAGGCCCGGGCCTGGGTGGCGGCCGCCAACCTCAACCCGCAGGCCACCGAGGGCGCCGTCTCCATCCTGCGCCTGCTCTACCAGGCCTACGTCGAAGGCGACGCCGACCTGGTGGAGATCAACCCGCTGATCCTCAAGCCGACCGGCGAGGTCCACGCCCTCGACGCCAAGGTCACCCTCGACGGCAACTCCCTGTTCCGCCACCCGGACTACGAGGAGTACGAGGCCACCCAGGTGCGCGACGAGCGCGAGCAGGCCGCCCACGAGCGGGGCCTTCAGTACGTGGGCCTCGACGGCTACGTGGGCATCATCGCCAACGGCGCCGGGCTGGCCATGTCGACGGTCGACATCGTCAGCCAGGTGGGCGGCGAGCCCGCCAACTTCCTCGACATCGGCGGCGGCGCCTCGGCCGAGGTCATGTCGGGCGCCCTGGAGGTCATCAACAACGACCCCAACGTGCGCTCCATCTTCATCAACATCTTCGGCGGCATCACCAAGGGCGAGGAGGTCGCCAACGGCATCGTCACCGCCCTGGGGCGGGTGGAGATCGACGTGCCGATCGTGATCCGCCTCGACGGGACCAACGCCGACCTCGGCCGCGAGATCCTGCAGCCGCACCTGTCCGACCGGCTGCAGATGCAGCCCACGATGATCGACGCCGCCCAGACCGTTGTGGCGCTCGCCGCCCGCTAGAGGAGCCCGCCATGAGCATCTTCGTCGACGAGACCACCAAGGTCGTCTACCAGGGCCTCACCGGCAGCCAGGGCCGGTTCTACGGACTGCTGAACCGGGAGTACGGCACCCAGGTGGTGGCCGGCACCAACCCGAAGAAGGCCGGGACCGACGTGGACGGCATCCCCGTCTACGCCACCGTGGCCGACGCCGTCGCCGCCACCGGTGCCACTGCCAGCTGCATCTTCATCCCCGCTCCCGGCGTGCGCAGCGCGGTGATGGAGGCGGCCGAGGGCGGCATCAGCTTCGTCGTGTGCATCACCGAGGGCGTGCCCGCCCAGGACGAGGCCTGGTTCTTCAACAAGCTGCGCCGGGACTTCCCCGGCGTGCAGCTGCTCGGCCCCAACTGCCCGGGGATCATCAGCCCCGGCAAGGCCAACATCGGCATCACCGCCGGCCACATCGCCAAGTCCCCGGTCGAGGGCGAGCGGTCCGTGGGCATCGTCTCCCGCTCGGGCACACTGACCTACCAGGCGCTCTACGAGCTCAAGCTCAACGACATCGGCGTCACCACCTGCGTCGGCATCGGCGGCGACCCGGTGCCGGGCACGTCGTTCATCGACTGCCTGGAGGCGTTCGAGGCCGATCCCGACACATCGGCCGTGATGATGATCGGCGAGATCGGCGGGTCAGCCGAGGAGGAGGCCGCCGAGTTCATCGCCTCCAAGATGACCAAGCCGGTCGTGTCCTACATCGCGGGCGTGACCGCCCCGCCGGGCAAGAAGATGGGCCACGCGGGCGCCATCGTGTCAGGGGGCAAGGGCACCGCCCAGGCCAAGATGGAAGCCCTGCGCGAGGCCGGGGCCAAGGTCGGCCTTAACCCGACCGAGGCCGGCCAGCTCATGGTGGACGTGGTCCACAGCCTGTAGGCGGCGCTCAGAACGACGTCGTGCCGGGAGGCGGCGGCGGCGGTCCCTGCGGCGGCGGCGGTGCCGGCGGCGGCGGGCCGCCCGCGGGCGGGTAGGGGCCGGACGGCGGCCCACCCGGTGCGCCGGGATACGGGCCGTACGGACCGTAGGGTCCCCCCGCCGGCGCCGGGGTCCGCTCCACGCCGGGGAACTCGGACGGGCCGGGTGTGGACGGCGACGTCTCCCGGGTCTGGTGGTGCAGGAGCTGGGACCCGAGGACCAGTGCCGTCCCGATCACGAACAGCGCGGAGCCGAAGCTGGTGGGACTGCTGTCCTCCATGACGTCGCCCAGCGCGATGCCCACGCCGATGATCAGCTCGACCGCGCCGATGATCGTCGTCGCCCGCCGGGAGCCGAGGGCGCCGGACCAGATCACCAGGCCGCCGGCCAGCACGAACGCCAACCCGGTGCCGATCGCTTCGAGGTCACCGCTCAGGAACGCGATGCCGGCGGGCAGTGCGACGTGGCCCACGGCCACGAGGGGCGTCGCCACGCCGTACAGCTTGCGCCGGTCGAGCAACCGGGCGCCCACGAGGAAGCCGCCGCCGAACACCACCGAGATGATCCCGATGGTCGTGGGGTCGGCGAAGTCCTGTTGGAAGCCGCTCTCGAAGTCGGAGTCGAACTCGTCGTCGGAGAAGGGATCGTCGCTGAACGTGTCCGTCTCGGACACGAACGGGTCGTCCTGGAACACGGCCGGGGTGTCGATGCCGTGGGTGAACGGGTCCTCCGTGACCTGGATCACGAACAGCCAGCCGAACAGGAGCGCGGCGCCGAGCAGCAGCGGCCGCCCCGACCCGGGGCCGACCACGTAGGCGATCAGCCACAGCAGCGCCGCGCCGCCGAGGACGGCCTCGATCGAGAACGGGGTGTCGAAGTTGTCCCTGTCGTAGGTGAGGTAGGCGAACAGCGTCGGTGCGCCCAGCACCACCGCGGCCACGCCGGCGGCCGAGGCCGGTTGCTCGCGGAAGAAGTGCATGAGCACGAAGCCGGCCGCCACCACCAGCAGCGACAGGATGATGCCGGGGATGTTCGACCCGCTGCCGCCGTCCTCGGGCGCCTGCGCGTCCCCGGCGATCAGCTGGAGCCCGCCCACCGCGAGGATGCAGCCCGCGCCGGCCAGCGTCACCCACAGCCGGGGCTCCGGCCGCCGCCTGGCCCACGCCCGCAGGCGTCCCTCGGGCGGCGGCGCCGCTGCTGCGTATCCGCCTGCCGGGTAGCCCCCTGGGGGTCCTCCTGGCATCTGCCCACCGTTCGTCATGGCG
>DATBGF010000286.1:0-1852 GCA_036558145.1 Acidimicrobiales bacterium | reverse complement strand
AGGTCCGCGGGGCCGAGGGCGGGGGCACCGGGGTGGCCAGGGTCGAGGTGGTGGTGCTCGGCTGCAGGACCGTGGTACGCGGGGTCCCGAGGCTGCCCGACCCGGCGGCCGCCACCGCGGCGATCGTGGTCGTGGGCGGGCACGGCCGCCCGCCGCAGGCGCGGGGCGGCGCCGGGTCGCCGAAGGCCTGGAGCGTGAGCACGGCCACGATCCCGGCGGTGGCCACGCCCGTCGCCAGCCACGGCCGCCGCAGCAACCGGGCGTCCACCAACCCTGTGGACACCCGCCGCCACCAGGTCTCGAGACCGGCTACCCTCCCGATCCGGGGGCCCCGGGAACGGGACGCGGGGCTCCCGCGCGCCTGGAGCGCCTCGGGTGCCCGGAGGTCGGTGCGTCCCTCGCCAAGGTCGGTGGTGGGTTTCCCGGCGAGGAGACCGTGGCGCAGGCGTTCGACCAGAGCGGGTTCGGGGCCGACGACGTAGCCGGGGGCTGCCTGGCGCAGGGACCTGGCGACCTCCAGGGCGCCGGTCGACGGCGCGGGCGGGCCAGCCGGCGTCCCCGCGCTGGTGGGAGGGTCGAGGTCCCAGCGGGTCAGGTGGTGCTCGAACTCCTCGGCGGCCGCCTGCTGGGGGGCCGGGGCGGTTGCTCCGGAGGTCAGCTCCCAGATGGAGAGGCAGGCGGCGAGCTGGAGCTCCAGGACGGCGCGGCGGGTGAAGCCCGAGAGGTGGGCGGTGTGGTCGAGGGAGTGGCCGCACAGGAGGCGCAGGACCACCACTTCCCGTTTCGGGTCGGGCAGCTGCGCCACCGCCGCCACCGGGTCGGCCGCAGCGGGGGTGGCGCCCGGCCCTCGCCGTTGGGCGACGGCGTCGCGGGCCATGGCGGTGAGCCAGGCGCCGGCCTCGGCGTCGGTGATGTGGGTGACGGCGAGCCAGCTGAAGGCGCCGTGGAAGACCTCGCCCGTCAGGGCTGCCGCCGCCGCGGGGTCGCCGGTCCAGGCGAGGAGGTAGCGGTAGATGCCGTCGACCTGGGTGTCGTAGAGCTGGGCGAACGCCTCGCGGTCGCCGTCGGCGGCGCGTTCGAGCAGGGGATGCTGGCCCGCGACCTCGGCGGGCACGTTGTCGTGGCCGCAGGGGCAGGCGGGCGGCGGGGCGTCCGGCGGACGGTCGGGTGGCTGGGCCAAGGGGGAAGGGTTGGGGGGACAGGACTGGCTTCAGCGGCCGAGCAGGAGCTGCACCGCGGCCGCCAGCACGATCAGCACGAGCAGGGCGGCCAGGACGACGGCGGTGCCGGTTCGCATGCGGCTGCGGATTCTACCCGTTTCGCGTGCTCGCGCGGGGATGCGCGCGGGCCGCGCCCTTGGCCAGGTGGGTCCTGGCGATGTCGAGGTTCTCGCGGAGGATCTCGAGCAGGGCCGGTCGGTCGTCGGCCCAGGTGCGCACGTCCAGCTCGAGGGTGACGGCGCCGCCGAAGCCGCCGGCCCCGACCTCCTCGAGGAAGTCGCCGATCGGCAGGACCCCCCGGTCGAGCAGGCCGTGGGTGTCGCGGCCGCGGCCGTCGTTGTTGGAGACGTGCAGGTGGGCCACCCGGTCGGCCAGTTCGTCCCAGGCGGTCAGCAGGTCGCCGCCGACCACCGCCAGGTGGCTGGTGTCCAGGACCAGCGACGGCCAGCGCTCCAGCTCGGCCGGGGCCGTGCCGCTGAAGAAGCGCAGGCTGCGGCCGTTCACGTTGATCGGGAACATGTTCTCGACCGCCACCGTGATCCCGGTCTCCTCACGGATGCGCGGGATCGCCTCGTCCAGCCAGTCCGCGTACTGGGTCTGCCAGCGGTACGGCGGGTGGATGACCACCGTCG
>DATBGF010000285.1:0-1550 GCA_036558145.1 Acidimicrobiales bacterium | reverse complement strand
CGGCTCGACGAGCGAGCCCAAGGGCGTCGTCCACACCCACGGCGCCCTGATCCGGCACCAGGACAACCTCAACGAGCTGCGCCGGTTCGCGCCGGGCGAGGTGCTGTTCTCCAACTCGCCGTTCTTCTGGATCGGCGGGTTCGCCTACGCCCTGCTGGGCACGGTGGTGGGCGGGGCCCGGCTGGTGTGCTCGAACGCGGCGGACGCCGCGGGCGTGCTCGACGTGCTGGAGCGTGAGCGCCCCACGATGGTCAACGGCTTCGCCGCCTCGGTGGCGCACCTGCCCCAGGACCCGAGCTTCGCCGGGCGCGACCTGACCTCCATCCGGCGGGGCAACCTGTACCCGATCATGCCGGCGGCGGCCCGCCCGGCCGATCCCGAGCTGCGCCACGCCATGCTGGGCATGACCGAGGCGGGCAGCGTGTGCCTGGCCAGCGAGGACGAGTCCGACCAGCCCGAGCACCGCCGCGGCTCGTTCGGCCGACCGGTTCCCGGCTTCGAGGCCGAGGTGCGGGAGGGCGTGCTGTGGTTCCGCAGCCCGTTCCTGATGGAGGGCTACGACGGCCGGGAACGGCACGAGACCTTCGATCCCGACGGCTGGTTCTGCACCGGCGACCTGGTGAGCGTGGACGGGGAGGGCTTCTTCCACTTCCACGGCCGCAGCAGCGACATGATCAAGACGGCGGGCGCCAACGTCTCGCCCCGGGAGGTCGAGGCCGCAATCCTCGACGTGTCCGGCCTGGTGGCCCACGTGGTCGGCGTGGACGACGAGGCCCGGGGCCAGGTCGTCGCCGCCCTGGTCCGCTCACCCGACACAGCCGCGGTCGACGTCGACGACCTCCGCGCCCGCCTCAAGGACCGTCTCTCCGCCTACAAGGTGCCCCGCCGCATCGCCGTGGTCCCCGAGGCCAAGGTGCCGATGATGTCCAGCGGGAAGCTCGACCTGCGCGCCCTGCGGGAGATGCTCCGTGACGCCTGAAGCCGAGACGATCCCGGCCCTGCTGGCGCTGCGGGCCAAGGCCGACCCCGGCGTGCAGGCCATCGTGGCCGACGGCGCGTCCGCCACCTACGCGGAGCTGGACTCGGCCAGCGCCGCGCTGGCCGCCCGCCTCGTCGCCGCGGGGGTCGTGAAAGGCGACCGCGTCGGTCTCCAAGCACGCAACAGCGTGGAGTGGGCGGTGATCGCCTACGCCGCCCTGCGCATCGGCGCCGTGCTCGTCCCGCTGAGCACACTGCTGCGGCCCCCGGAGCTGCACGCCCAGCTGGCCACCGCCGCTGTGTCCCACCTCGTCGGCTCGGACCTCGACCGGGCCGGGCTGCCCTCGCTGCGCGCGGTGTGGCCGATCGGCGGGATCCCCGAGGCCGCCGCGCCCGAGGCGCTGGTGCAGGCCATGGAGGCGCGGGTCCGGCCTGCCGACGACCTCACGATCCTGTTCACCTCGGGCAGCACCGGCACGCCCAAGGGCGTGATCCACACCCACGGCGGGGCGATCCGGGCCACCGCGGCCGGGCTCGACCTGCGCGGGGTCGGCGCGGGGGAGCGGCTCTAC